>NZ_JABEMA010000144.1 GCF_013004605.1 Pseudokineococcus marinus | reverse complement strand
CACCGGGACGGGCGGTCCGAGCCGGGCGGGAGCGGTCCCCGGCGTCGCCCCCGTCGCGGCGGCCCGGGCGGTGGTGAGCGCCTCCTGCTCGCAGTCGTCGTAGGCCGCCGCGGCCCGGCCGAGGTCGAGCGCCGCGACGTCGGCGAGGCGGCGCAGGGCTCCGGCGTGCAGCGCCCAGTCCTCCCGCGCGCGCTCGAGGGCGACCATCAGCCGACGCGCCCCGAGCGCCAGGGCGGGGGCGGCGACCACGGACGCCGCGACCGCCTCCAGGTCCGCCGCGACGTGCTCGAGCCGCGCGCGCACCACCGCCATCTGCTCCGTGTCGACCGCCGCCGCACCCATCCGCGCCCCTCCGCCCCGGCCCGCACCCGGCGGGCCGCTCGACCGGCGGCGACGCTAGGGCCGTGGGCGCCGGCGTGCTGGGGCCCTGTGGACGACGGGCCGCCACCGCCGGCCGGCGACGCGCCGGGACGGGCTGCGGGAACGTGCACACCGGACACACGGCGCTGTGGCACGCTCCCGCTCGTCCCGGGCTGGTGGAGCCCGGCTGCCACGCCCGGCACCGACGCCGGGCGCGAGGAGGCCCGACGTGCCACGACACGACCCCGCGCAGCACCGGCCCGACCCGGGGGCAGCCGCCCCCGGTCTCGCCACCGCCGAGGAGGTGCGCGAGTCCCCCGAGTTCGCGGCCCTCCAGCGCCGCTTCCGGCGCTTCATCTTCCCCATGGCCGGGGCGTTCCTGGCCTGGTACGCCCTCTACGTGCTCCTGGCCGCCCTCGCCCCGGACTTCATGGCCCAGCGCGTCGGCGGCAGCACGATCACCGTCGGGCTCCTGCTGGGGCTCGGGCAGTTCGTGTCGACCTTCGCCATCACGATGGTCTACCGCTCCTGGGCGGACAAGCGCTTCGACCCCGAGGCGAGCGCGCTCCGCGAGCGCATCGAGGGTGTCGCGTGAGCGCCGCCGCCGTGCTGGCGTCCGCGCCCAGCACCCTCGACGTCGGCTCTCCCGTCCTCAACATCGCGATCTTCGTCGTCTTCGTCGTCGTGACGCTCGCCATCGTCCTGCGGGCGAGCCGCAGCACGCGGACCGCCGCCGACTACTACGCGGGCGGTCGCAGCTTCACCGGGCCGCAGAACGGCTTCGCCATCGCGGGCGACTACCTCTCGGCGGCGAGCTTCCTCGGCATCGCCGGCGCCATCGCCGTCTACGGCTACGACGGCTTCCTGTACTCCATCGGCTTCCTCGTCGCCTGGCTCGTGGCCCTGCTCCTCGTCGCCGAGCTCCTGCGCAACACGGGCCGCTTCACGATGGCGGACGTCCTGTCCTTCCGCCTGCGCCAGCGCCCGGTCCGGATGGCCGCGGCCCTGGCGACGCTGGCCGTCTGCTTCTTCTACCTCATCGCGCAGATGTCCGGCGCGGGCGGCCTCGTGGCCCTCCTGCTCGGCATCGAGGGGACGGCCGGGCAGTACGTCGTCGTCGCCGTCGTGGGCGTCATCATGATCGCCTACGTGCTCATCGGCGGCATGAAGGGCACGACCTACGTCCAGATGGTCAAGGCCGTCCTGCTCATCGCGGGCGCCGTCGTCATGACCGTGTGGGTCCTCGCCCGCTACGGCTTCAGCCTCACCGCCCTCCTCCAGGGGGCGGTGGACACCTCCGCGGCGCAGGGGCTGGCCGACCCCGAGGCGCTCCTCGGCCCGGGCCTGCGCTACGGGTCCAGCGCGCTGACGCTCCTCGACTTCGGGTCGCTCTCGCTGGCGCTCGTGCTGGGGACGGCCGGCCTGCCGCACGTCCTCATGCGCTTCTACACCGTGCCCAGCGGCAAGGAGGCCCGCCGCAGCGTCGTGTGGGCCATCTGGCTCATCGGCATCTTCTACCTGCTGACCCTGGTGCTCGGGTACGGCGCCGCGGCTCTGGTGGGCCGGGAGGACATCCTGTCCGCCCCCGGCGGCGTCAACTCCGCAGCCCCGCTCCTCGCCTTCCAGCTCGGCGGGACGGTGCTGCTGGGGCTCATCGCGGCCGTCGCCTTCGCGACGATCCTGGCGGTGGTCGCCGGGCTCGCCATCACGGCGGCGACGTCCTTCGCCCACGACGTCTACGCCAGCGTCCTCAAGAACGGGACGGTGAGCCCCGACGGCGAGCTGAAGGTCGCCCGCCGCACGGTCGTCGTCATCGGCGTCGTCGCGATCCTCGGCGGCATGGCGGCCATCGGCCAGAACGTGGCCTTCCTCGTGGCCCTCGCCTTCGCCGTCGCCGCCAGCGCCAACCTGCCGACGATCCTCTACTCGCTCTTCTGGCGGCGCTTCACGACCCGCGGAGCGCTGTGGAGCATGTACGGCGGCCTGGTGAGCACCATCGTGCTCATCGTCTTCTCCCCCGTCGTCAGCGGACGCGTCGACCCGGTCACCGGCGCCAGCACGTCGATGATCAAGGACACCGGCGTCGACTTCTCGTGGTTCCCGCTGGAGAACCCCGGCATCGTCACGATCCCGCTCGCCTTCCTCCTCGGCTGGCTGGGCACCGTGACGAGCCGCCCCGAGGCCGACCACGACGCGAAGGCCGCGCAGATGGAGGTCCGGGCCTTCACGGGGGCAGGATCGGAGAAGGCCGTGCAGCACTGAGGTCCAGCAGCTCCAGGCCACGGCCGCCGGTCCCCTCCCCGGGGGGCCGGCGGCCGCACCCGTGACGACGACGCACGCTCGAGGAAGGACGGCGATGGCCGACCAGCAGGACGCCAGCACCCCCGACGCCCCGCAGGGGGCGGGCCGCCCCGAGACCTACCCGCCGCCGCCGGAGCTCGCGCGCGAGGCCGTGGCGCAGCCCGAGCTCTACGAGCGGGCGGCGGAGGACCGCCTGGCCTTCTGGGCCGACCAGGCGCGCACCCTGCTGGACTGGGAGACCGAGCCCACCGAGGTCCTGGACTGGAGCCGCGCGCCCTTCGCCCGCTGGTTCGGCGACGGCCGGCTGAACGTCGCCCACAACTGCGTCGACCGGCACGTGGACGCCGGAAACGGCGACCGGGTGGCGATCCACTGGGAGGGCGAGCCCGGCGACCGGCGCACCATCACCTACGCCGAGCTGGGCCGCGAGGTGCGGCGGGCGGCCAACGCCCTGCTCTCCCTCGGCGTCCGCCAGGGCGACCGCGTGGCGCTGTACCTGCCGATGATCCCCGAGGCCGTCGTCGCCATGCTGGCGTGCGCGCGCATCGGCGCGCCCCACAGCGTCGTCTTCGGCGGCTTCAGCGCGGACGCGCTGCGCAGCCGCGTCGACGACGCGGAGGCGGTCGTCGTCGTGACGGCCGACGGCGGGTACCGCCGCGGGGCGGCCTCGGCGCTCAAGGCCAACGTCGACGAGGCCCTCGGCGACCCGGCCCGCGGCGGCGGGTCCGTCCGCAAGGTCCTCGTCGTGCGCCGCACCGGCCAGGACGTGGCCTGGGACGACGACCGGGACGTCTGGTGGGACGACGTCGTCGACGGCGCGAGCGAGGAGCACGAGGCCCCGGCGCTCGAGGCCGAGCACCCGCTCTTCATCCTCTACACGTCCGGGACGACGGGGAAGCCCAAGGGCATCCTCCACACGAGCGGCGGCTACCTCACCGGCGCCGCCTACACGCACCGCAACGTCTTCGACGTGCACCCGGAGAGCGACGTGTACTGGTGCGCCGCCGACATCGGCTGGGTCACCGGGCACAGCTACATCGTCTACGGGCCGCTGGCGAACGGCGTCACGCAGGTCATGTACGAGGGCACGCCCGACACCCCGACGCGCGAGCGCTGGTGGGAGCTCGTCGAGCGCTACGGCGTCACGCTGCTCTACACGGCGCCGACGACGGTGCGGACCTTCATGAAGTGGGGCGCGGAGCTCCTCGAGGGCCACGACCTGTCGAGCCTGCGCCTGCTCGGCAGCGTGGGCGAGCCCATCAACCCCGAGGCGTGGACCTGGTACCGCACGCACGTCGGCTCGGGCCGCACCCCCGTCGTCGACACGTGGTGGCAGACGGAGACCGGCTCGATCATGATCTCGCCGCTGCCCGGCGTCACGACGACGAAGCCCGGCTCGGCGCAGCGCCCGCTCCCGGGCGTCAGCGCGGCGGTCGTCGACGACGCGGGCGAGCCCGTGGCCCCCGGCGGCTCCGGCTACCTCGTGCTGACCGAGCCCTGGCCCTCGATGCTGCGCGGCATCTGGGGCGACGACGACCGCTACGTCGAGACGTACTGGTCGCGCTTCCCCGGCCGGTACTTCGCCGGGGACGGCGCGCGCCTCGACGAGGACGGCGACGTGTGGCTGCTCGGGCGGGTCGACGACGTCATGAACGTCTCCGGCCACCGCCTGTCGACCGCCGAGATCGAGTCGGCGCTGGTGAGCCACCCCCGCGTCGCCGAGGCCGCCGTGGTGGGAGCGGCGGACGACACGACGGGGCAGGCCGTCTGCGCCTTCGTCATCCTGCGCTCGGACGGGGCCGACGGCACCGGCGCCGCGGACGGCGAGGCCCTCGTCGCCGAGCTGAGGAACCACGTGGCCCGGGAGATCGGCCCCATCGCCAAGCCGCGGCAGGTGCTCGTCGTGGCCGAGCTGCCCAAGACCCGCTCGGGCAAGATCATGCGCCGGCTGCTGCGCGACGTCGCCGAGGGCCGCGAGACGGGCGACGTGACGACGCTCGCCGACAGCTCGGTGATGAGCACGATCCGCTCGGGGATGCGGACCTCGACGGAGGACTGACCGGCCCCGACCCACCGCTCGGCCACCGCCCGCCCCTCGCCGACCGGCCACGGTCGTCGGCCGGGGGCGGGCGGCGGCCCCGGGACGACGAGCCCGGGACGACGAAGCCCGGGCGCCGCCCGCCCGAGGGGCGGGGGGGCGATCACGTGCGTAGGCTCGCCGACCGATCGGTGGCCACCGCGGTCGGACGTCGGGCAGGCCCACGGGGCAGGCCTCCGGGCACCGCCCCTGGGCGGAGCAGAGCCCGCGCCGGCCGCGGCCACCACGAGCGCCGCACCACGCGGCGGCACGACGAGCAGCGGGAGTAGCGCAGTGGCAGAGGACAAGACCGTGGGCCAGCTGGTCGTCGACATCAAGCGCGACCTGACCGACCTCGTGAGGACGGAGGTGGCGCTCGCCAAGGCCGAGCTCGCCGACGACGCCAAGGCCGCCGGCATCGGTGCGGGCCTGTTCGCGGGCGCCGCTCTGTTCGGCTTCTTCGCGCTCATGCTCCTGCTCGTCGGCGGGGCGCTGGCGCTCGCCCTCGTGCTGCCGACCTGGGCGTCCTTCTTGATCGTGGGCGGGGTGCTCGTGCTCCTCGCCGGCGTCCTGGCGCTCGTGGGCAAGGGCCGCATCTCGAAGGTCAAGGCGCCGGAGCGCACCATCGCGACGGCGAAGAGCTCGGTGCAGGCGCTCAAGGGCACCCGCTGACGACGCACCTCCCCACCACCGACGACGGGTCGGCGCCCGAGCCGGGCGCCGACCCCGTCCTCGTCCCGGGCCCCTGGCAGCACCGGCTCGTGCCGGCCGGCGGCGCCCGCTTCCACGTGGCGCTCTGCGAGCCTCCCGGCCCGGTCGCCACGGGCAGGGCCGGCCGCGCCGACCTCGTCGTCCTCCTCCACGGCTTCCCCCAGCACTGGTGGGCCTTCCGCCACCAGCTCGTCGCGCTGGCCGCCGCGGGCCACCGCACCGCCGCGATGGACCTGCGGGGGGCGGGCGCGAGCGACAAGACCCCGCGCGGCTACGACACGCCCACGCTGTCGTCCGACGTGGCGGGCGTCGTCCGCGCGCTGGGCGCCTCGCGGGCGGTCGTCGTCGGCCAGGGCCTCGGCGGGTCGGTCGCGTGGGCCATGCCGGCGCTCGAGCCCGCCACGACCCGCGCCGTCGCCGCCCTGTCGGCGCCCGCCCCGCCGAGCACCGCCCTGCGGGCGCTCTCCCCCCGCCACGTCGTGAGCCACCGCCACGCGCTGGGGCTGCAGACGCGGCTCGTGGGAGGTCACCGGCTGCAGGGTGACCTCGTGCCCGAGCTGCTGGCCCGCTGGGCGGGCCCCGGCTGGCCGAGCCCGGCGGAGGCGCGCCGCTACGCCGAGGCGATGGCCGCGCCGTGGGCGGCCCGGGCCGCCGTGGAGCGGCACCGCTGGGAGCTCCGCTCGCCGCTGCGCCGCGACGGGCGGCGCCTGCGGGCGGCGCTGGAGCGGCCGGTGGACGTGCCGGTGCTCCAGCTCCACGGCGAGCTCGACGGCCTGGTGCCCCTCGCGAGCGCCCGACCGCGGCGCGCCCCGGCGCAGCACCGCCTCGAGGTCGTGCCCGGCGTGGGCCACTTCCTCGCCGAGGAGGCGCCGCAGCGGGTGACCGACGAGCTCCTGCGGTGGCTGGCGGACCTCCCCACCTGAGCGGCGTCGCCCCCGACCACGTCCCCTCCTCCCCGTCCCTAGCCCCTGGCGCGGGCGGGGTCGCCCGCTCGCTGGAGGAGGGCCGGCGGGTCAGGCCGGGACGCACTCCTGGGTGCTCACCGGCGCCGCCGCGCCCGCGGCCGCGTCGAGGACCTCGGCGGACTCGCGCAGCGTCAGGGCGTAGCCGGTGGACGGGTCGTCGACGGACCGGGCGAAGACGACGCCGACGACGCGCCCGTCGAGGTCGACGAGGGGCCCACCGGAGTTGCCGGGCTGCACGTCGGCGCGCAGCGAGTAGACCTCGCGGGTCACCCCGGGCTGCCCGTAGACGTCCTCGCCGAGAGCGGTGACGACCTGGCGCACGCGCGCCGCCTCGGCGTCGTAGGGCCCGTCCAGGGGGAAGCCGAGGACGGCCGCCGCGTCCCCGGGCGCCAGCTCCTCCCCCAGCGGGAGGGCCGGCGCGGCCAGCTCGTCCACCGACAGGACCGCGAGGTCGCGCTCGGGGTCGTAGAGGACGACCTCAGCGGGCAGGCGCGGCCCCTGGCCGCCCACCTGGACGGCGGGGGCCGTGACCCCCGCGACGACGTGGGCGTTGGTGACGACCCGACCGGGCGCGACGACGAAGCCGCTGCCCTCGACGCCCCGACCGCAGGCCTCGGCCACGCCGGTGACCTTCAGGACGCTCCCCCGGACCCGCTCGGCGACGGCGACGGCCTCGGCGCCCGCCTCGGCGTCCGGCGCGTCGACGGGCGCGATGGGCTCCTCCCCACCCGTGAAGACGCGGGGGAAGCCGCCGGCGTCGAGGGCCGAGCCCAGCTCGGCGAAGACGGTGCCCGCCTCCACCGGCACGGCGCGCTCGAGCGCGGACGCGATGGTGCTGTCCTCCACCGCCCCGGAGACCGTCGGGACCGGCGCGGTGCGCAGGGCGCCCGCGGCGAACCACACGAGCGCCCCGACGAGGAGGACGGACATCGCGGCGCCCAGCAGCCCGTCGAGCAGCCGCAGGGGGCGCCAGGGCACGAGGTCGCGCAGCCTCGCCCCGACCGCCACGAGCAGCGCCTGCCCGAGCAGGGCGGCCACGAGGACGCCGCCGAGGAGGAGGACGACCCGCTGCCAGGGCGGCTCCCACCCGGCCAGCGCGCCGGGGAGGAGTGCTGCGGCGACGGCGCCCCCGCCGAGGAAGCCCACGAGCGAGAGCAGGCCGACGACGAGGCCGCGCCGGAAGCCCGACAGCGCGTAGACGAGCGCCAGGAGGACGACGAGGACGTCGACGACGACGCCACCGGCGCCGACGACCGACCCGAGCCCGCCGCCCGCGGCGCCCGGCGCGGGGACGACGAGCTCGTGCGCCGCCCGCAGCGCGCCGCTCACGCGGGCACCTCCGTCCGGGGGCGGGAGGGCGGCGGTGG
>NZ_JABEMA010000143.1 GCF_013004605.1 Pseudokineococcus marinus | reverse complement strand
GTGGCCATGTCGCCCTCGGAACGCTCCACCGCAGGGCGACGTGCGGCCGTACGGCCCGGACGAGTCCGGGGATGCGCGGCAGGGGCGACATGGCCACTCATCGCCTCGGGAGGGTCCGGCGGGAGGGAGTCGCGCGGAGCCGGGTCGCTCGGGACGGGGGCGGCCGGGGACCCGGGCGTCAGCCTCGCGGCAGCGTCAGCACCTCGACGCCGTCCTCGGTGACGGCGACGGTGTGCTCGCTGTGCGCCGTCCGGCAGCCGGTGGCGCTGCGGAGGGTCCAGCCGTCGTCGTCCGTCACGAGCTCGTCGGTGTCGGCCATGACCCACGGCTCGAGCGCCAGGAGCAGCCCGGGGCGCAGCCGGTACCCCCGGCCGGGACGGCCGAGGTTCGGCACGTGGGGGTCCTGGTGCATCGTCGAGCCGATGCCGTGGCCGCCGAAGTCGGTGTTGACCGGGTAGCCCGCGCCGGTGAGGACCTCGCCGATGGCGTGCGAGACGTCGCCCAGCCGCGCGCCGGGGCCGACCGCGGCGATGCCGGCGTCGAGCGCCCGGCGCGTGACGTCGATGAGCGCGAGGTCCGCCGCGTCGCGCGCCTCGCCGACGACGAAGCTCACGGCCGAGTCGGCGGCGATGCCGTCGACGAGCACGGCGATGTCGAGGGTGAGGAGGTCGCCGTCCTCGAGCGCCTGGTCGCGGGGGAGCCCGTGCAGGACGCCGTCGTTGACCGACGTGCAGATGTAGTGGCCGAAGGGCCCGCGGCCGAAGGACGGCGCGTAGTCGACGTAGCAGGAGACGCCGCCGCCCTCGGCCATGAGCTCCTGCGCCCAGCGGTCGATCTCGAGGAGGTTGGTGCCCACCTGCGTCCGCTCCCGGCACGTCTGCAGGATGTGCGCCACCAGGGCGCCCGCGGACCGCGCCCGCTCCACCTCGCGGGGGCTGAGGATCTCGATCACGCGTGGCTCCCTCGAGCGGCTGACGACGGCACCGCAGGAGGCTACCCGCGCGGTCCCGCGGTCCTCTCGTCCCACCGGTCCACGGATGCGGCAGCGCTCCGGGCCCTCAGGGCGTCGCGACGGCCCGCTGCCGCGCCGGGCGCAGCCGGGCCATGGCGTCACCGTCGGGGGTGCCGGGCGCCGCGGTCCACACGACGACCCGCAGGTCGGTGCCGCGGGCCTCGAGGACGTCGCAGTCCACCGTCACCCGCCCCACGTCCGGGTGCGCGAAGGTCTTGCGCGAGACCGTGTGGACGCCCGCCGGCCGCTGCTCCCACAGCGCCGCGAAGCGGGGTGACCCGGTCCGCAGCTGCGCGACGACGGCGCGCAAGCGCTCGTCGCCGGGGTGCCGGACGCGCTGGCGGTGCAGCTCGCCGACGAGGTCGCGCTCGAACGCGGCGTCGTCCGCGGGCGCCCGCTCGCCCCACGGGGCGCCGAGGAACTGCCGGCAGGCGGCGTTCTGACCCACGGGGTCGTCCTCGGAGAGGAAGGCGGTGGCCATCTCGTTGGCGGCGACGACGTCCCAGGCGACGTCGACGACGATGAGCGGCACGTCGTCGAAGCGCTCCACGAGGCGCCGCAGGGACGGCGACATCGTCCGGTTCGCCGTGCGTCCCAGCGGCGCGGCGAGCCCGGCCAGCAGGTGCAGGTGCTCGGCCTCGTCGCCCGGGAGGCGCAGGGCCCGCGCGAGCGCCGCGACGACGGAGGCCGACGGGGCCTGCGCCCGCCCCTGCTCGAGGCGCACCAGGTAGTTCACCGAGATGCCAGCCCGGGCCGCGACCTCCTCGCGGCGCAGGCCCGGCGCCCGGCGCGAGCCGCTGCGGGGCAGGCCCACGTCCTCGGGGTCGAGGCGGGAGCGCCACGCCCGCAGGCAGGCGGCCAGGTCCTCGTGCACGCCCGTGATGCTGCCACCGCCCCGGGCCGGGGGCGGGCGGGTCGGTGCCGGACGGGCGGCGAGGGTGGGACCGGCGGTGGTACCTCCGACCGACCCGTTGTGCGCCGTCCGCACCGGGCGCAGCGTGGTCGCCATGTCCACCATCCTCATCACCGGGGCCAACAAGGGCCTGGGCCGCGAGTCCGCCCGCCAGCTGCGCGACCTCGGCCACGACGTCTGGGTCGCGGCCCGCGACGAGGGGCGGGGCCGGGAGGCCGCCGACGCCCTCGGCGCCCGCTTCGTCCAGCTCGACGTGACCGACGACGCGAGCGCCGCCGCGGCCGCCGAGCACGTCGCCGCCGCGACCGGCGGCTCCCTCGACGTCCTCGTCAACAACGCCGGCGTCTCCGGCACCTCCGCCCCGACGCCCGACGTCACGGCCGCGGACGTGGAGGAGGTCTTCGCCGTCAACGTCCTCGGACCGGTCCGTGTGCTGCACGCCTTCCTGCCGCTGCTGCGCCGCTCGCCGGCCGGCGTCGTCGTCAACGTCTCGAGCGGCCTCGGCTCCCACGCCGTCACGTCCGAGCCGGGGCGCGTCGAGAGCTCCTTCCAGGCACCCGCGTACACGTCGTCCAAGGCGGCGCTCAACATGCTGACGAGCCAGTGGGCCGCCGCCCTGCCCGAGCTGCGGGTCAACTGCGTCGACCCGGGGTACACCGCCACGGAGCTCAACGGCCACAGCGGTCCGCAGACCGTCGAGGAGGGCGCCGAGGCGATCGTGCGCATGGCGACGATCGGGGCCGACGGTCCCACCGGCACCTACACGGACCGGCACGGCCCGCTGGGCTGGTGAGGAAGCCGCCACCACCCGCGGACGGGGAGGACGAGGTCGCGGTGACGGAGCGTCGTCGCAGGTCAGCGGTGCGCCGAGTGCTCAGGTGACGAGCTCGTCCTCCCCGGCGGCGGTCGTCTCGCGTCCGGCGCCTCGGGAGGTCCGCCCGCGGAGCGGCTGCCCGGGGTGGGCGTGCCGGGCCGTCGACGGCGCGAGTGGCAGGGGCGGGCGGTGGCGCCCATGGTCGTGAGGTGAACCTCCCCACCGCCGTCCTGCCCGAGCCGCGCACCGAGCACGCCGAGGTCCTCGTGGTCGGCGGCGGCAACGCCGGGATCTCCCTGGCGGCCCGCCTGCGGCGGGACGGGTGGCGCGACGTCGTCCTCGTCGAGCCCTCGCCCGTGCACCGCTACCGGCCGCTGCTCAACTACGTGGGCGCGGGCGAGGCGTCGATGCGCTCGCTCGAGAAGCCGATGGGCCGTGTCGTCCCGGACGGCGTCCGCTGGGTGCGGGACGCGGTGGCCTCCGTCGACCACGTGTCGAAGGTCGTGACGACCGGGCGCGGCCGCCGCCTGCGCTACACGACGCTCGTCGTCTGCCCCGGCACGCAGGAGGACTGGGACGACACCCCCGGCCTGCAGTCGGCGTACACGGCCGGGTGGGCGACCTCCACGTACGTGCCGAGCGCGGTCCCGCTCGTCTGGCCGGCGCTGCGCGCGCTGCGCTCGGGCACGGTGCTCTTCACGGTGCCGCCCGAGCCGGCGCCCTGCGCGGCCACCGCGCTCAAGCCCCTGCTCATGGCCTGCGACGCGTGGCGCCGGGCGGGCGTCCTCGACGACCTGGACGTGGTGCTGGCCCTGCCGGAGGAGCACGTCACCGGCGTGCCGAAGGCCGACGCCCGGCTCGAGCGCGCGTTCGCGCGGTACGGCGTGCGCGTGCTGCGCCGGGCGCGGGTGGCGCGCGTCGACCCCGTGCTGCGGTCCGTCGAGCTGACGACGCCCGCCGGTCCGGTGCACCTGGACGACCTCGCGCACGCGCACGTCGTCCCGCACTACCGCGCGCCGCGGTGGGTCGTCGACGCGGGGCTCGCGACCGACGAGCCCGGCCGGCTGGTGTCCGTCGACCCGGGGACGATGCGCTCGACCGTGTCCGACGACGTGTGGTCGCTCGGCGACGTGGCGTCCCTCGGGACCAGCTCGTCGGGCGGCGGGCTGCGCAAGCAGGTGAACGTCCTCGCGAAGAACCTCACGGCGGCGGCGAAGGGCAGGAGGCTCCACCGCTACGACGGCTTCACCGTCATGCCGGTGACGACCAGCCACCGCCGGCTCGTGCTCGTGGAGCGCGACCGCTCCGGCCCGCGCCCGCGGCACCTGCCGGTGCTGCACCGCTTCCGGCCGCGGCGCCTCACCTGGTTGTTCGACCGGTACGGGCTGCCGGTCCTCTACTGGCACCGCATCCTGCGCGGGAAGGTCTGACGGGCGTGCGGTCGGCGGCGGGGTGACGATCCGCGCATGACCACGACTGCCGCCGCCGACGCCGCCCACCTCGCCCGCTCGGTCGACCTCGCGCTCGCCAACGTCGCCGAGGGCGGCAAGCCGTTCGCCTGCGTCGTCGTCGAGCGCTCCAGCGGTGAGGTGCTGCAGGAGAGCACCAACCAGGTGGCGCAGAGCGGCGACGTCACGGCGCACGCCGAGATCACCGCGCTGCGGGCCCTGGCCGCCGCCGGGCGCACGGAGCTGACGGGCTGCGACGTCTTCGTCACCGCGTCCCCGTGCCCGATGTGCCTCGGCGCCCTCTACTACGCGGCCCCCGAGCGGGTCGTCTACGCGGCGACCCGCGAGCAGGAGGGCGAGCACTACGAGGACGGCGGGCGGTACTTCTCGCTCGACACCTTCTACGACGAGTACGCGAAGCCCGAGGCCGACCGCGCGCTCCCGATGAGCCAGGGCGACGTCGACGACCCGCAGGCGCCGTTCCGGCGGTACCGGGAGGCCCACGCCGACGACTGACGCGGGCCTCGCCCCCGCCGCGCCGTCGCGCTCGCAGCGGCGCAGTGTGGGGGCATGGCAGACACCCTCCCCACCCGCACGCTCGGCAGCGCCGCGAACGGCACCGAGCTGGCCGTCTCCGCCCTCGGCCTCGGCTGCATGGGCATGAGCGCCTTCTACGGCGCCCTCGACGAGGACGAGTCGACGGCGACGATCCACGCGGCCCTCGACGCCGGCGTCACCCTCCTCGACACCGCCGACATGTACGGCCCCTCCACCAACGAGGAGCTCGTCGGCCGGGCCATCGCCTCGCGGCGCGACGAGGTGGTCCTCGCCACCAAGTTCGGCAACGAGGCCCTGCCCGAGGGCGGGTTCCGCGTGAACGGGCGCCCGGAGTACGTGCGGTTCGCGTGCGACGCCAGCCTGCGACGGCTCGGCGTCGACGTCATCGACCTCTACTACCAGCACCGCGTCGACACCTCCGTGCCCGTGGAGGACACGTGGGGCGCCATGGCCGAGCTCGTCCAGGCCGGCAAGGTGCGCCACCTCGGCATCAGCGAGGCGGCGCCCGCGAGCATCCGCCGAGCTCACGCGACCCACCCCGTGACCGCGCTGCAGACCGAGTGGTCGCTGTGGACCCGCGACGTCGAGGAGGACGGCGTCCTCGCGACGACGCGCGAGCTCGGCATCGGGTTCGTGCCCTACTCCCCGCTCGGCCGCGGCTTCCTCTCCGGCGCGATCCGCAGCACCGACGACCTGGCCGAGGACGACTTCCGCCGCGCCAACCCGCGCTTCCAGGGCGAGAACATGACGCGCAACCTCCAGCTCGTCGACGAGGTGCGGGCGCTCGCGGACGCGAAGGGCGCGACGGCGGGCCAGGTCGCCCTCGCCTGGCTCCTCGCGAAGGGGCCGGACGTCGTCCCGATCCCGGGCACCAAGCGCCGCAGCTACCTCGCCGAGAACGTCGCCGCGGTCGACGTCGAGCTGACGCGCGAGGAGCTCGACCGGCTCGAGGCCGTGCTGCCCGTCGGCGCGAGCGCGGGCGACCGCTACCCGGACATGAGCACCGTCCGGCGCTGACGCAGCCGGCGTCGGAGGGGCCAGCGGTGGAGCGACGGCGCGCCTGAGGGCGCCGTGGCCCCACCGCTGCGCCCGTGGCGTCAGGCCGCGCGCATCCGCCGCAGCAGCCAGAGGAAGTACGGCGTGCCGACGAGCGACACGACGAGTCCCGCGGGCAGCTGCGCCGGGGCGAGGGCCGTGCGGCCGACGAGGTCGCCGACGGCGACCAGCGCCGCGCCGAGCAGGACGGCCAGCGGCACGAGCACGTCGTGCCGCTTGCCCACGAGCAGGCGCGCCGCGTGCGGCGCCACCAGGCCGACGAAGGCGATGACGCCGACGCCCGCCGTCGCCGCCGCGGTGAGCACCACGGCCGTCCCGACGTGGAGGAGCCGGGCGCGCGGCAGGTCGACGCCGAGGACGTGCGGCGTCGTGTCGTCGAGCTGGAGCAGGTCGAGGTCGCGGTGCGTGCGCGCCCAGACGACGGCGCCGCCCGCGAGCGCGAGCGCCATGGGGACGAGCTGGCCGACGGTGGCGCCGTAGGTCGACCCGCCCAGCCAGGTGATCGCCGTGGTCTGGCTCCACGGGTCCGTCCGCAGGATGAGCAGCGTCGTCAGCGCCGCCGCGGCGGCGGCGGTGCCGATGCCGGCGAGCACGGTCCGCAGCTGGCCGCCGCGGCCCGCGACGAGGAGGACGACGGCGGCGAGGGCCGCGCCGACGCCCGCGCCGGCGAGGACGAGGCCGTCGCTGCGCAGCGGCACCAGGGTGATGACGGCGACGGCCCCGAGGCCGGCGCTCGCCGAGACGCCGAGGATCCCCGGGTCCGCCAGGGGGTTGCGCGTGACCGCCTGCACCGCCGCGCCGGCGAGGGCGAGGCAGGCGCCGGCCAGCAGGGCCGCCCCGACGCGGGGGACGCGCGAGCCGAGGATGACCTCGACCCGAGGGGCGGCGACGCCGCGCAGCCAGTTCGCGACGTCGCCGAGGAGCACGAGGCTGTCGCCGAGCAGGACGCCCGCGACGACGACGGCGACGAGCACCGCGCCCGCGGCGCCGAGCACGAGGCCCGGGTGCGCGCGGCCCCAGCGGGTCCCGGCCCGCAGGCCGGCCAGGCTCTCGCCGTCGCCGCCCCCCGGCAGCCGCTGCGCGAGCAGGACCAGGAAGGCGGCGCCGATGACGCTCGTCAGCACGCCGGTGGGCACCGTGACGCCCGACACCGGCCCGAAGGCGGCCCGCAGGACGACGTCGGCGCTGAGCACGAGGGCGACGCCCGCGCCGCCGCTCGCCGCCAGGAGCACGCGCTGGCGCCGCAGCACGCGCACGCGCCGGGCGAGCAGGCGCAGCAGCGCCGGGGCGCACAGGCCCACGAACCCGACCGGGCCCGCCACGGTCACGGCGCAGGCGGCGAGGACGACCGCGAGGACCACGGTCGCGCGCCGGGTGCTCCCGACGGGGACGCCGAGCGCGGAGGCCTGGTCCTCGCCCAGCTGGAGGAGGTCGAGGCGGCGCCCGAGGAGGAGCAGCAGCGCCGTCGCGACGGCGAGGACCGGTGCCACCGCGGTGATCGCGCCCATCCCGTTCTGGGAGAGGGAGCCCGCGCCCCAGGCGTAGAGGCCCTGCGTCTCCCACGGGAAGAGCAGGAGGACCGCGGAGGTGACCGCGGCCAGGCCGAGGGCCAGCACGGAGCCGGCCAGGACGAGCCGCACGGGCGACAGGGCGCCGCCCGACAGGCCGATGACGAGCGCGGCGGCCGCCAGGCCCCCGGCGGAGGCGGTGGCGAGGCCCGCGAGGGGGCCGCCGCCGAGGCCGAGCGCGGCCGCCGCCGTCATGGCGAGGTGCGCGCCCGCGGCGACGCCGGTGGTGTCGGGCGAGGCGAGCGGGTTGCGCGAGACCGACTGCATGGCAGCCCCGGACAGGCCGAGGGCCCCGCCGACGACGAGCGCGGCCGCCAGCCGCGGGAGCCGCGACTCGAGGAGGACGGCGGAGGCCTGGGGCAGGTCCTGGCCCGTGGCGGCGGCGAGCAGCGTGGCGACGTCGACCTCCGCCGTCCCCTGCGCCAGGTGCGCCGCGACGGCGACGACGAGCCACGCCCCGACGGCGAGCGCGACGAGCAGGG
>NZ_JABEMA010000142.1 GCF_013004605.1 Pseudokineococcus marinus | reverse complement strand
AGCGCCCGCCACCCCGCGGGGGGTGACGGGCGCTCGCAGGAGCCGGGGCGCTCAGGCGGGGAGCACCTCGCGCAGCAGCCGCGCCGTCTCCGAGGGGGTCTTGCCCACCTTGACGCCGGCGGCCTCGAGGGCCTCCTTCTTCGCCTGGGCGGTGCCGGCGGAGCCGGACACGATGGCGCCCGCGTGGCCCATCGTCTTGCCCTCGGGGGCGGTGAACCCGGCGACGTAGCCGACGACCGGCTTCGTCACGTGGTCGCGGATGTACGCGGCCGCGCGCTCCTCGGCGTCCCCGCCGATCTCGCCGATCATGACGACGGCGTCGGTCTCGGGGTCGGCCTCGAACGCCGCGAGGGCGTCGATGTGCGTCGTCCCGATGACCGGGTCGCCGCCGATGCCCACGGCGGTGGAGAAGCCGAGGTCCCGCAGCTCGTACATCATCTGGTACGTCAGCGTGCCGGACTTCGAGACCAGGCCGATGCGTCCCGGGCCCGTGATGTCGGCCGGGATGATGCCGGCGTTGGCCTTGCCGGGGCTGATGACGCCCGGGCAGTTCGGGCCGACCAGGCGGGTGGTGCCCTTCTCGGCCGCGTAGGCGTAGAACTCGGCCGTGTCCTTCACCGGGACGCCCTCGGTGATGACGATGGCCAGCGGGATGCCCGCGTCCACGGCCTCCACCACGGCGGCCCGCGTGAAGGCGGGCGGCACGAAGAGCACCGAGGTGTTCGCCCCGGTCTGCTCCATGGCCTCGGCCACGGAGCCGAAGACGGGCACGGAGGCGGTGCGCTCCTCGCCGTCGGCCGTCGTGAACGTGAAGTCCTGCGACGTGCCGGCCTTGCGGGGGTTGACGCCGCCGACGACCTGCGTGCCCGAGGCGAGCATGCGCGTCGTGTGCTTGGTGCCCTCGGAGCCGGTCATGCCCTGGACGAGGACCCTGCTGCTGTCGTCGAGGAAGATCGCCATGTCAGTGCCGTCCTTACTTCGCAGCCGCGAGCTCGGCCGCCTTCGCGGCGGCCCCGTCCATGGTGTCGACGAGGGTCACGAGCGGGTGGGCCGCCTCGTCGAGGATGCGCCGCCCCTCGACGACGTTGTTGCCGTCGAGGCGCACGACGAGGGGCTTGGTGGCGGAGTCCCCGAGGATCTCCAGCGCCGACACGATGCCGTTCGCCACGGCGTCGCAGGCGGTGATGCCGCCGAAGACGTTGACGAAGACGCTGCGCACCTGCTCGTCGCCGAGGATGACGTCGAGGCCGTCGGCCATCACCTGCGCCGAGGCGCCGCCGCCGATGTCGAGGAAGTTCGCCGGCTTCACGCCGTGCGCCTCGCCGGCGTAGGCGACGACGTCGAGCGTGCTCATGACGAGGCCCGCGCCGTTGCCGATGATGCCGACCTCGCCGTCGAGCTTGACGTAGTTGAGGCCCTTGGCCGCGGCCTTCGCCTCGAGCGGGTCGGCCGCCGCGGCGTCCTCCAGCTCGGCGTGGTCCTCGTGGCGGAAGGAGGCGTTCTCGTCGAGCGTCACCTTGCCGTCGAGGGCGATGACGTCGCCGCCCTCGGTGCGCACGAGCGGGTTCACCTCGACGAGGGTGGCGTCCTCCTCGCGGTAGACGTCCCACAGCTTCTGGAAGGCCTCGACGACCTGCTCGCGCACGTCGGCCCCGAAGCCGGCGGCATCCGCGATCTCCTCGGCCTTGGCGCGGTCGACGCCCGTGCGGGCGTCGACGGGCACCCGGGCGAGGGCCTCGGGGCGCTCGACGGCCAGCTGCTCGATCTCGACGCCGCCCTCGACGGACGCCATGGCCAGCAGCCGGCGCTCGGAGCGGTCGAGGAGGATCGAGAAGTAGTACTCCTCGGCGATGGCGGCGCCCTCGGCGACCATCACGCGGTGCACGACGTGGCCCTTGATGTCCATGCCGAGGATCGCCTCGGCGTGCGCCTGCGCCTCCTCGGGGCCCTTCGCGACCTTGACGCCGCCGGCCTTGCCGCGACCGCCCGTCTTGACCTGGGCCTTGACGACGACCACGCCGCCGCCCAGCTGCTCCGCCGCGTCGCGCGCCTCCTGCGGCGTCGTCGCGACGACCCCGCGCAGCACGGGGACGCCGTGCCGCTCGAAGACGTCCCGGGCCTGGTACTCGAAGAGGTCCACCAGCGATCCTCACCTCGGGGTCTGCCGCCGCCGGTCGGCGGCACCGCGGGCGACCCTATCGGCGCTGCGCCGGCCCGCCCGACGCGGCGGCGGCCCCCTCCGGCCCCCGAGACCCCGTCCGGCTCGCCCGGCTCGTCCCCGCGCCCGGCCGGACGACGGCGGGCACGACGACGGCGGGCCGCCCCGCAGGGGCGACCCGCCGTCGCGGGAGGGGCGGCGCTCAGCCGGTGAAGAGCGTGACCACGCGGCGCAGGGTCTGGACGAGCCCGTAGACGAGCGGGACGCCGACGAGCGTCCACCCGATCCCGAGCAGGGCCTTCTGGACGCCGGCGGACGGGTCGTTGCGGCCGGGGCTCTCGCGCTCCGGGTCTGCGGCGGTGCTGGACATGGCGTTCTCCTGGGCGGTCGGGTCAGCGGGCGGCGGCGGGCGCGGGCGCCGCGGCGTCGGACGGCTCGTGGAAGCGCTCGGCCACGGGCTTGATGAGGAGGTTGGCCACGAAGCCGATGACGAGCAGCACGACCATCGTCAGCAGCGCGGGCCGGTAGTCGGCCGCGACGAGCTCGCCCGGCGTGCCCCGGGCGTCGAGGAAGCCGTTGACGATGAGGGGCCCGGCCACACCGGCCGCCGACCAGGCGGTGAGCACGCGGCCGTGGATGGCGCCGACCTCGAAGGTGCCGAAGAGGTCGCGCAGGTAGGCCGGCATCGTGGCGAAGCCGCCGCCGTAGAAGGACAGGATGACGAGGGCCAGCAGCACGAAGAGCGCCGTCGCCGTCTGGCCCACGAGGGCCAGCAGCACGTAGAGGACGGCGCCGACGCCGAGGTAGACCATGTAGATCCGCTTGCGGCCGATGACGTCGGAGGTCGAGGACCAGACGAAGCGGCCCGCCATGTTGCCGAGCGAGAGCAGCCCGACGAAGCCGCCGGCGGCGACCGCGGAGATGGCGGTGGTGCCGCCGTCGCGGAAGAAGTCCTGGATCATCGGGGCGGCCTGCTCGAGGATGCCGATGCCCGCGGTGACGTTGCAGAAGAGCAGGACCCACAGCAGCCAGAACTGCGGGGTGCGGACGGCGTTGTTCGCCGAGACGGACGCGGTCGTGACCATCGAGGACTGCTTGCGCGTCGAGGGGTCCCAGCCCGGGGGCGCGTAGTCCGGCGGCGCCACGCGGATCGTGAAGGCGCCGTACATCATCGCGACGAGGTAGATGACCCCGAGCGTGACGAACAGCTGCGCCACCGCGGAGCCGCTGGCGACGGAGCCCGCGGTGCCGTCGTAGGAGCTGTCGTACGCGCGCAGGAGCTGGTTGGACAGCGGGCTGGCGATGAGCGCGCCGCCGCCGAAGCCCATGATCGCCATGCCGGTGGCGAGGCCCGGGCGGTCGGGGAACCACTTGATGAGCGTCGAGACCGGCGAGATGTAGCCGATGCCGAGGCCGATGCCGCCGAGGACGCCGTAGCCCAGGTAGACGAGCCACAGCTGGGTCGTCGAGATGCCGATCGCCGCGACGAAGAAGCCGGCGGCCCAGAAGCAGGCGGCGGTGAACATGGCCTTGCGCGGGCCCCCGTGGTCGACCCACTTGCCGAGGACGGCGGCCGACAGGCCGAGCATGACGATGGCGATCGAGAAGATGACGCCGATGGACGTCAGGCTCGCGCCGAAGGTCTCGACGAGCGAGGACTTGTAGACGCTGGTCGCGTACACCTGCCCGATCGAGAGGTGGACGGCGAGCGCGGCGGGCGGGATGAGCCACCGCGAGTACCCCGGTCCCGCGACGGTGCGGGACCTGTCGAGGAAGCTGGCCATGGACGCGGACTCCTTCGTCGGTCGAGGCGCCAGCTCGGGGGAGGCGGCACCGGACCGGGACGCTACAACGGTCAAGCAGCCTCGGCGGTTCCCGCGGACCGCGACACCCCGACCGTGACCGGTCCGTCACCGGCGCCACCCGTCCGGGTGCGCCACCCCGAGGGCGACGTGTGGCCACATCGCCCCCCGGCCCGCCCCCGCCAGGGCGACGTGTGGCCATGTCGCCCCCGGCCCGCACCCGCACGGCGACGTGTGGCCCTATCGCCCCCCGGCCCGCACCCGCACGGCGACGTGTGGCCATATCGCCCCCCGGCCCGCACCCGCACGGCGACGTGTGGCCACCTCGCCCGGCGCAGGGGGCCGCTCCTCGCGACGGACGTGCTGCCAGGACCCGGCGAGCCGCACGACGTCGGCGGAGCGGTCGCGGACCGATCAGCGGGACGAGCGTCGACCACGCTGGACGGCGCTGCGGACCGCGGCGACGACCAGCGCGGGTTCGCGGAGCATGTCCGCGGTCACGTGCACGACGCTCCAGCCGACGCCCTGGAGCGCGTCGGACCGTGCCCTGTCCCGGGCGAGCTGCTCCGGGTGCCCGTGCCAGGCGCCGTCGTGCTCGACGGCCACCCGTGTGCCGTCGACGGCGAGGTCGACACGGGCGACGAACGCCCCGTCCGCCGTCCGCACGACCACCTGCGGGGTGACGTCCAGACCAGCGTCCTGCAGGAGGAGCCTCAGACGGGTCTCGGGCGGTGACGCGGCGCGGGCGTCCGCCAGGTCGGCGGCCGCACGAGCGGCCACCACTCCCCGCTCTCGGTGGACGGAGAGACCTCGACGCACGTCGTCGAGGTGGACCAGTCCGGCGTGCGCCACCGCGTCGAGCCGCACCACCGCCTCGTCCCGAGGCAGACCGAGGGAGAGGTCGAGCGCCATCCGCAGCGGTGGGGCGCACGGCGTCGACCCGACAGATCCCTCCGGGGAGACGAGAGGGACGACCACTCGGCGCTGCCGCACCCCCCTCACCCGGCAGCGGTACGCCGACTCGGGGAGCACGACCTCGACGTCGTCGTCGGCGAGCAGGAGAGGCAGCCCACGGACCGTGGCCAGGGACGCACCGGTGATCCTGGCCGCGGGAGGCAGGACCAGAGCGGCCGCCTCGCACCTCAGCTGGTGCGTGCGCGGCACCTCGGCGAGGGCGTGGACGCCGGGCAGCAGTCGCTGCACGAGAGGTCCGCGCAGCTGCTTCGGCGTCGCCCACCCCTCCCGGACGGCTGTGGAGCCCCTGAAGACGCGTGGGAGACGTCGTCGCTGCAGCACGCGCCGAGGCTCGCGCCCTCGCCGGCGCCCGCGGCCTCCCCGCGGTCGTCGGTGGACGAGGACCCGTCGCCAGGCGGCTGTGGACGTCGGGCGGACATCAGCTCACGACCACGGCGCCGGTGGGCGGGCGTGCCCCTCGCCGTGAGGGGCGACATGGCCGCACATCACCCTCACTGGTCGAGGCACGAGGGCCACATGGCCACACACCGCCCCCCGAACAGGTCCCGAGGGCCACATGGCCACACATCGCCCCGCGTCAGCGGGGCGGGAGGGGGCGGCGGACCGCCGGCGTCAGAGCTTCTCGACCGGCGCGTACCGCAGCAGGAGGCGCTTGACGCCCTGGTCGCCGAAGTCGACGTGCGCCACGGCCTTGTCGCCCGAGCCGTCGACCCGCACGACCGTCCCGAGCCCGAAGGCGTCGTGCGTGACGCGGTCGCCGCCCTCGAGGTGGACGACCTCCCGGTTCCCGGGTGAGCGCACGCCGGGCCGCTGCGCGAGGCGCGCGACCGCGGGCGTCGAGGACGGCGCGACGGCGCTCGAGGCCCCGCGGCGCCACTGCAGGAGGTCGGGGGGCACGTCGTCGAGGAACCGGCTCGCGGGGTTGTACTGCGGCTGGCCCCAGGCCGTCCGGACCGCGGCGCGCGAGAGGTAGAGCCGCTCCCGGGCGCGCGTCAGCCCGACGTAGGCGAGGCGGCGCTCCTCGGCGAGCTCGGTCGGGTCCGCCAGCGAGCGCTGGTGGGGGAAGACGCCCTCCTCCATGCCCGTGAGGAAGACGACGGGGAACTCGAGCCCCTTGGCCGTGTGCAGCGTCATGAGCGTGACGACGCCCTGCTCGGCGGCCTCGCGCGCCGCGGCGACGTCGTCGGGGTGGGCCCCCTCCCCCGGCTCGTCGGGGATCTCGTCGGCGTCGGCCACGAGGGAGACCTGCTCGAGGAAGTCGCCGAGCGAGCCCTCGGGGTTCGCCGTCTCGTACTCGCCCGCGACGGCGACGAGCTCGGCGAGGTTCTCGACGCGCGACTCGTCCTGCGGGTCGCCGCTGCGCCGCAGCTCGTCGACGTAGCCCGTGCGGTCGAGCACCGCCTCGAGGACGGCGGCCGGCCCGGCGCCGCCCTCGACGACGGTCCGCAGCTCCTCGAGCAGCTCCCGGAACCGCGTGACGGCGGTGAGACTCCGCGTGGCGATGCCGGGGGCGTCCTCGGCGCGGCCGAGCGCCGCGGCGAAGGGGATGCGCTCGCGCTCGGCGAGCGCGGCGATCGTCGCCTCGGCGCGCTCGCCGATGCCCCGCTTGGGCACGTTGATGATGCGGCGCAGGTTGACCGTGTCGGTGGGGTTCGCCAGCACCCGCAGGTAGGCGAGCGCGTCCTTCACCTCCCGCCGCTCGTAGAAGCGCGTGCCGCCGACGACCTTGTAGGGCACGCCCGTGCGGACGAGCACCTCCTCCAGCGCCCGGGACTGGGCGTTGGTCCGGTAGAAGACGGCGACGTCGCCGTAGCGCAGGCCCGCCTCGTCGTGGAGCCGGTCGACCTCCTCGGCGATGAAGGCGGCCTCGTCGTGCTCGGTGTCCGCGACGTACCCGACGACCGGCTCGCCCTGCCCGGACGCCGTCCAGAGGTGCTTCGGCCGGCGGTCGGGGTTGCGCGCGATGACGGTGTTCGCGGCGGTGAGGATCGTCTGCGTCGAGCGGTAGTTCTGCTCGAGCAGGATCGTCGTCGCGTCGGGGTAGTCGCTCTCGAACTCCTCGATGTTGCGGATCGAGGCGCCGCGGAAGGCGTAGATCGACTGGTCGGCGTCGCCGACGACCGTGAGCTCCGACGGCGGCAGGGCCGCGTCGGAGCCGTCACCCGCCCGCTCGGCGTCGGCCCCGTGCACCGCCCCGCCGACGAGCTCGCGCACGAGGACGTACTGGGCGTGGTTGGTGTCCTGGTACTCGTCGACGAGGACGTGGCGGAAGCGCCGCCGGTAGGCCTGCGCGACGTCGGGGAACGCCTGCAGCACGTTGACGGTGAGCATGATGATGTCGTCGAAGTCGAGGGCGTTCGCCTGGCGCAGCCGGGCCGTGTAGAGCCGGTACGCCTCGGCGAGCACCTTCTCGGCGGGCGTGCCCTCGGCCGCGACGCGGGAGGCGTACGTCTCGTCGTCGACGAGCTCGTTCTTGAGGTTGGACACCTGCGCGGTGAAGGACCGCGGCGGGTGCCGCTTGGGGTCCAGGTCGAGCTCGCGGCACACGAGCGCCATGAGGCGCTGGCTGTCGGCGGCGTCGTAGATGGAGAAGCTGCTGCGCAGGCCGACCGCCTGCGCCTCGCGCCGCAGGATGCGCACGCACGCGGAGTGGAAGGTCGAGACCCACATGGCCCGCGCGGCGGGCCCGACCAGCGCCTCGACCCGCTCGCGCATCTCCGCGGCGGCCTTGTTGGTGAAGGTGATGGCGAGCACCTCGCCGGGCCGCACCCCCCGCGCGGCGAGCAGGTGGGCGATGCGGTGCGTGAGCACGCGCGTCTTGCCCGACCCGGCTCCCGCGACGAGCAGCAGCGGGCCGCCGGAGTGGAGCACCGCCTCCCGCTGCGGCGGGTTGAGCCCCTCGAGCAGCGCCAGCGCACGGGCCGACCCCGGGCCGCTGCCCCGACCCGTGCCCGGCAGCCCGTCGCCGTCCGACGGGCTCGCGGGGGCGCCGGAGCGGCCCGCGAGCAGCCGCTCGCGCACGCC
>NZ_JABEMA010000141.1 GCF_013004605.1 Pseudokineococcus marinus | reverse complement strand
TCGTCACCGGGGCCGGCGGCCGGCCCCCCGCCCTCCTGCCGCGGGGAGGTGGTGCCTGAGCACCGAGGACCGCCCGCCGGGTCAGCTCCCGGGCCGGCGCGTCGAGACCCACCCCCCATCGCTGGAGGACCCATGGAGATCACGCTCACCACCCGCCACACCACCGTGCCGGAGCGCTTCCGCCGACACCTCGAGGACAAGCTCGCCAAGGTCGAGCAGGTCGCCCCCCGGGCCGACCGCCTCGACGTCGTGATCAGCCACGAGATGAACCCGCGCCAGCCGCAGAGCTGCGAGCGCGTGGAGCTGACGCTGCGGCACCGCCGGGAGGTCGTGCGCGCCGAGGCCTGCGCCGACGACGCGCACGGCGCCCTCGACCTCGCGGAGGAGAAGCTCCTCGAGCGCCTGCGCCGGCTGCGTGACCGCCGCAAGGTCCACCACGGCCGCCAGACGCCGCCGTCGGTGCGGCGCGGCTCGGTGCCCGAGGCGTCGTCCGCCCCGCCGCTCGGCCTCGCGCCGCCCGCGGCCGCCGACGACGGCGCGTCCGGTGAGGAGGACGAGCCCGACGCGACGGTGAGCGCGCTGGGCCCGGGGGAGGACGAGCACGGGCTGGCGGACGCCGTCGGCGCCTCCCCGGTGCGCATCCGGGAGAAGACGCACCTGGCGCACCCCATGAGCGTGGACGAGGCCCTCGCCCAGATGGAGGCGCTGGGGCACGACTTCTACCTCTTCCTGTGCCGCAGCACGGGCGCGGTCAGCCTGGTCTACCGCCGCCGGGGCTGGAGCTACGGCGTCATCCGGCTCGAGGAGGCGCCCGAGGAGGCGGCCGGCCCTCCCGGGTCGGCCGGCGTCGTGCCCGGCAGGTGCGGCCCAACCGGTGGGCGGCGGGCTCCGAAGACCTCGGACGGGGAAGCGGTCCCCGGTCGGCACGCCGGTGGCCCTCGCGGTCCCGTGGCGTGGCCCGATCGTGACGGGGCCGGTCGAGACGGGCGAGGGCAGCCGCTGGCATGCTCGCGTCGGCCCCCGGCCGGGCGGAGACCCGCCGGGGTGGACGGGAGGGCGATGGACGTGCGGAGCGCGGACGCCGGAGCGGTGCGGGCGGGTGCCCAGGGCGCTGTCGACGGGAAGGGCGCTGTCGACGGGAAGGGCGGTGCCGACGGGAAGGGCGGTGCCGACGGGAGGGACGACGTCGACGGGACGGTGGCCGTCCCCGGAGCGGTGCTGGACGCCGCGGCCGGGCCGGCGGGAGCCGGTGCGCCGGAGCGCATCAGGGTGCTCGTCGTCGACGACCACGTGCTCTACCGCCGCGGGCTGGAGCGCGTCCTCGAGCTCGACGACGACATCGTCATCGTCGGGGAGGCCGCGGACGGCACCGAGGCCATCGCGCGCGCTGAGGAGCTGCTGCCCGACGTCGTCCTCATGGACGTGCGGATGCCGCGGCGCGGCGGCATCGAGGCGTGCGCCGCCATCCGCGAGGTGGCCCCGAGCACCCGCATCCTCATGCTGACCATGAGCGAGGAGGAGTCCGACCTCTTCAGCGCCGTCCAGGCCGGGGCCAACGGGTACCTGCTCAAGGACGTGCCGGGCGAGGAGATCGCGGCGAGCCTGCGCGCCGTCCACGGCGGCCAGTCGCTCATCAGCCCGTCCATGGCGAGCCACCTGCTGGCTGAGTTCGCCGCGCTCAGCCGGAGGGGCGCCACCCGCGAGGACGCCCCCGCGGTGCCCGCCCCGCGGCTGACCGCCCGCGAGCTCGAGGTGCTGCGGCTCGTCGCGCGCGGCCGCTCCAACCGCGACATCGCCGGCGAGCTCTGGATCTCCGAGAACACGGTGAAGAACCACGTGCGGAACCTGCTCGAGAAGCTCCAGCTGCACTCGCGGATGGAGGCGGCCATGTACGCCGTCAAGGAGAAGCTGCTCGACCCGAGCCCCTGACCGCCCGACGATCGGCGGGCGGGCCGTCGCGCACCGCGCGCGCCCGGGGGTGGCAGCATCGGCGGCCGTGGCGGACGGGCGAGGAGGAGGGCCCGGCGGCACGCGGGGCCGGGAGGTGCTGACCGCGGCGCAGGCGCGGCGGACGGCGCTCGCGGCGCAGGGCTTCGCCGACCGGCGGCCGCCGGGGGTGCCGACGATGCGGCACGTGCAGCGCGTCCTCGACCGCGTCGGTCTGCTCCAGCTGGACTCGGTCAACGTCGTCGCGCGCAGCCACCGGCTGCCGCTGTTCAGCCGGCTGGGGCCCTACGACGACGACCTGCTGCGCCGCGCCGCCGAGCGGCCGCCGCGGCGGCTCGTGGAGTACTGGGCCCACGAGGCGAGCCTCGTGCCCCCGGCCACGCACCGTCTCCTGCGCTGGCGCATGGCCCGGGCGGCCGACGAGGCGTGGGGCCGCTACCGGCGCATCCTCGCGGAGCGGCCCCGGCTGCTCGACGAGGTCCTGGGCGCCGTCCGCGAGGGCGGGGCCATGACGGCCGCGCAGCTGACGGCGCACCTGCACCCGGGCGTGCCGCGCAGCTCGGCCGGCTCGTGGATGGTCCCGCCGACCGAGGCCGTGCTCGCGGGGCCGGCGCGCGACGTCAAGGCCGCCGCCGAGCAGCTCTTCTGGTCCGGCGAGCTCACGGCCGCCGGGCGCACCGCGCAGTTCGAGCGGCGCTACGACCTGCCCGAGCGGGTGCTGCCGCCCGAGGTGGCCGGCGCCCCGGACCCGGACGAGGCGGACGCCGTCCGCGGCCTCGTCGAGATCGCCGGGCGCTCGCTCGGCGTCGCCACCGAGGCGCACCTGCGCGACTACTTCCGCCTGCGCCCCGACGCCTCGCGCCGCGCCGTCGACGAGCTGGTCGAGGCCGGCGTCCTCGCGCCCGTCACGGTGCGGGGGTGGGCGCGCCCGGCGCTGCTGCACCGCGACGCCGCCTTCCCGCGGCGCGTCGCCGGGCGGGCCCTGCTCTCGCCGTTCGACTCGCTCGTCTTCGAGCGCTCGCGCACCGAGGCGCTCTTCGGCGTCCGCCTCCGGCTGGAGATCTACGTGCCCGCCGCCCGGCGCGTGCACGGCTACTACGTGCTGCCGCTCCTCCTCGACGGCGAGCTCGTGGCGCGCGTCGACCTCAAGGCCGACCGGGCCGGCCGCGTCCTGCGCGTCCAGGCCGCCTGGGCCGAGCCATGGGCGCCCGCGCACGCCGCCGAGGAGCTCGCGGGGGAGCTGCGGTCGATGGCGGCGTGGCTCGACCTCGACGACGTCGCCGTGACGGGCCCCGGCGACCTGGCGCCCGCCCTGCGCGAGGCCCTGCGCGCGACCTGACCACTTCTCGTCGCCCGAACGGCTGGGCGTCCCCGGACCCCTCCGCGAGGGGACCCGGACCGGACTTCGTGGCCTTTGTCCGTCCGGGCGGCGCTCCAGGGCGAAGTTCGTAGTCTTGGTCCGTCGGAACGGCGCTCCGGGGCGGAGTTCGTAGCCTTCTCCGTCGAGGAGACGCTCCGGGGCGGAGTCCGTAGCCCTTCCCCGTCAGGTGCTCAGGCGTCGGGCAGGTCCTGCGCCCGCAGCACGAAACGGTCGAGCGGCGTCGGTGGGGCGTCCGGCTCTCCGCCCCCGGCGAGGTCCCAGCCGGCCGGGGCGAAGCCGGCGCGCAGCGCGACGGCGCGGCTCGCGGCGTTGCCCGGCTCGGCGCGCACGAGCACGGCCGGCAAGCCGAGCCCGCCGACCTCCGCGGGCAGCAGCGCGTGGCGCGCGACGGCCCGCACGCCCGTCGTCACGACGCCGCGCCCGCGCGCGTCGGGGTGCGCCCAGTAGCCGATCTCCGCCGGACGGCCGCCCTGGCCCAGGGCGAAGAGGGTCACGGACGCCAGGCACCGGTCGTCGCGGGCGTCGGCGGCGCACCAGGCCACGGCGTGCCCCTCGGCCGCGTCCCGCCGCATCCCCTCGACGAAGTCCCGCGCGTCCTGCCGCCCGTAGTGCTCCGGCAGCCGCGGCAGCCAGCGTCGCGTGAGGGGGTCGGTGCCGGCCTCGACGACGCGGCCCGCGTCGTCGTCGCGCCACGGCCGCAGGACGACGTCGCCGAGGTCGACGCGCGGGACGTCGAGCCAGGGCGTGGCCGGGGTGGTCGGGTCGCCCGCCGCCCAGGTGCCGAGCCAGCAGTCGCGCAGCTCGCCGCGCTGCAGCTCTGCCCGCCGGACGGCGCCCTCGACGCGGAAGCCCGCGGCCCAGGCGGCGCGGCGGCTCGGCCAGTTCCCGACGTGGGCGATCCACCGCACGGCGGCGGCCCCGTGCTCGGCCGCCCACGGCAGGAGGACCCGCAGCGCCGCCGACACCGCGCCGCGGCCGCGGTGCCGGGCGTCGAGGCCGTAGCCGACGGACAGCACGCCGTCGGTGCCCGTCCGGCGCAGCGCGACGTTCCCCGCGTGCTCGCCGTCGACGTCCAGCGCCCACGTCATCGCCTCGCCGGAGGCCCAGCCCGCCGGCACGACGTCGCGGACGAAGCCCTCGGCGTCCTCGCGCCCGTAGGGCACCGGCACGGTCGTCCAGCGGGCGAACTCCGCCTCGGATGCCATCGCCAGCACGGCCTGGACGTCGTCCTCCCGGTAGGCGCGCAGCCGCACGCCCCCGCCGGCCTCCAGGTCGGGCGCCGCGGTCGGGAGGGCGGCGGTCACCGGGCGTGGCGCGACGGCGTCGATCGGTGCGGGTGACGTCATGGGGCCGACCCTGCCGCCGTCGACGGCCCCGGGCAACGACGTTCCCGTCGACGCACCGCCTCCCGCGGGCGGGAGCGGGCGCGCGGCGGCACGCTGGCCGGATGGCGGACGAGACGACGACGGTGGAGCGGCGCGGGGACGGCTACGTCCTCCTGGAGGAGGGGCGCGAGCTCGTGCAGCTCGTGGGCCGGCCGGTGGACGACGACGTCGTCGCGCTGGTGAGCACGGAGACCGACCTCGACCGGCAGGGCGAGGGCCTCGCCGGCCGGCTCGTCGGCGCCGCGATGGACGACCTGCGCCAGCGCGGCCTGCGCGTGCGCCCCGACTGCCCCTACGTGGCCGCGTGGCTGGAGCGCCACCCCGACCAGCAGGACCTCGTCGCGGGCTGAGGTGCGTCCGACCCGGGGCGAGCCCGTCGCGGCGCGACGGCCGGTGACCGCCGCGTGCGTAGCATGACGGCCGACCTGACCAGCGCCGCGGGAGCCCTCCGGGGGGCCCGTGCGCGCGGACGACGAGGGAGTTCGCGACGTGGGGATGCTCGAGAAGCTGCTGAGGGCCGGCGAGGGCCGCGCCGTGCGGCGGCTGCAGGGCCTGGCCGACCAGGTCAACGCCCTCGAGGAGGACTTCGAGAAGCTCTCCGACGCGGAGATCCGCGAGGAGACCGACCGCTTCCGCGAGCGCGTGGCCGACGGCGAGTCGCTCGACCACCTCCTGCCCGAGGCCTTCGCCAACTGCCGGGAGGCCTCCCGCCGCAGCCTGGGGCAGCGGCACTTCGACGTCCAGGTCATGGGCGGGGCCGCGCTGCACCTCGGCAACATCGCCGAGATGAAGACGGGTGAGGGCAAGACGCTCGTCGCGACGCTGCCGGCGTACCTCAACGCGCTCACCGGCAAGGGCGTCCACGTCATCACCGTGAACGACTTCCTCGCGTCCTACCAGAGCGAGCTCATGGGGCGGGTCTTCCGCTTCCTCGGGGTCACCTCCGGCTGCATCACCGACGGCATGCGCCCGGAGCAGCGGCGCGAGCAGTACGCCAACGACATCACGTACGGCACGAACACCCAGTTCGGCTTCGACTACCTGCGCGACAACATGGCGTGGCAGACCGCGGAGATGGTCCAGCGCGGCCACGCCTTCGCCATCGTCGACGAGGTCGACTCGATCCTCATCGACGAGGCCCGCACGCCGCTCATCATCTCGGGCCCCGCGCAGGGTGACGCGACCCGCTGGTACGCCGAGTTCGCGAAGGTCGCGAGGACCCTCAAGCTCGACGTGGACTACGAGGTCGACGAGAAGAAGCGCACCGTCGGCGTCCTCGAGAGCGGCATCGAGAAGGTCGAGGACCGGCTCGGCATCTCCAACCTCTACGACTCGGTGAACACCCCGTACGTCGGCTACCTCAACAACGCGGTGAAGGCGAAGGAGCTGTTCACGCGCGACAAGGACTACGTCGTCACCGACGGCGAGGTCCTCATCGTCGACGAGCACACCGGCCGCATCCTCGCGGGGCGCCGCTACAACGAGGGCATGCACCAGGCCATCGAGGCCAAGGAGGGCGTGGAGGTCAAGGCCGAGAACCAGACCCTCGCCACCATCACGCTGCAGAACTACTTCCGCATGTACGACAAGCTGTCCGGGATGACGGGCACCGCCACCACCGAGGCGGCCGAGTTCAACGGGACGTACAAGCTCGGCGTCATCCCCATCCCGACGAACCGCCCGATGCAGCGCGTGGACCAGAGCGACCTCGTCTTCAAGACCGAGGAGGCCAAGCTCGACGCCGTGGTCGAGGACATCGCCGAGCGCCACGAGAAGGGCCAGCCCGTCCTCGTCGGCACGACGAGCGTCAGCAAGAGCGAGCGCCTGTCCACCCAGCTGGCGAAGCGGGGCGTGCGCCACGAGGTGCTCAACGCCAAGCAGCACGCCCGGGAGGCGGCCATCGTCGCGATGGCCGGGCGCAAGGGCGCCGTCACCGTCGCCACGAACATGGCCGGCCGCGGCACCGACATCATGCTCGGCGGCAACGCCGAGTTCCTCGCCGTCAGCCGCATGCACGAGCGCGGCCTCGACCCGGCCGAGAAGCCCGAGGAGTACGAGGCCCTGTGGCCCGAGGTGCTCGCCGAGGCCGAGGCCGCCGTCAAGTCCGGCCACGACGAGGTGACCGAGCTCGGCGGCCTCTACGTGCTCGGCACGGAGCGGCACGAGTCGCGGCGCATCGACAACCAGCTGCGGGGGCGCTCGGGCCGCCAGGGCGACCCGGGGGAGTCGCGCTTCTACCTCTCCCTGCGCGACGACCTCATGCGGCTGTTCAACTCCGGCGCCGCCGAGTCGCTCATGGCCCGCACCGGGTTCCCCGACGACATGCCGCTCGAGAGCAAGGTCGTCAGCCGCGCCATCCAGAGCGCGCAGGGCCAGGTCGAGGCCCGCAACTTCGAGATCCGCAAGAACGTCCTCAAGTACGACGACGTCCTCAACCGCCAGCGCCAGGTCATCTACGACGAGCGGCGCCGCGTGCTCGAGGGCGAGGACCTGCAGGAGCAGGTCTCGCACTTCGTCACCGACGTCGTCACCGGGTACATCACGGCGGCGACGGCCGACGGCTTCGCGGAGGACTGGGACCTCGACCAGCTCGTGACGGCGCTCGGCACCCTCTACCCGATCAGCCTCACCGTGGCCGACCTCGAGGAGGAGGCCGGCGGCCGGAACCGGATCACGAAGGAGATGCTGCTCGAGGAGGTGCTCAGCGACGTGCGCCTCGCCTACGAGCGCCGCGAGGAGCAGCTCGGCGAGGAGGCGATGCGCCAGCTCGAGCGCCGCGTCGTCCTGTCGGTGCTCGACCGCAAGTGGCGCGAGCACCTCTACGAGATGGACTACCTGCAGGAAGGCATCTCGCTGCGCTCGATGGCCCAGCGCGACCCGCTCGTGGAGTACCAGCGCGAGGGCTACCTGCTCTTCACGGCGATGATGGACGCCATCAAGGAGGAGTCGGTCGGCTACCTCTTCAACCTCGAGGTGCAGGTGGCGCCGCCGGCGCCCCAGCAGGCCGCGCCGTCGGGGGCCGCCTCCGGCGCCCTGGCCGCCGGCATCGCCGCCGCCGCCCCGCAGCTCAAGGCCAAGGGCCTCGACGAGCCGACGACACCGCAGCGCCTGGCGTACAGCGCCGGGTCGGTCGTCATCGTCTCCTTCACGACGGCCAGCGTCCGGCTCATCGCCGCCGCGGGAGGGGCGCGCGAGCAGGCGCGACTGGCCCACCTGGCCCGGTGGAGCGGCTGGGCCCACCTCGCGGGCGGC
>NZ_JABEMA010000140.1 GCF_013004605.1 Pseudokineococcus marinus | reverse complement strand
CTGCCCGGCCCTGTCCCTCCCGGCCCTGTCCTTCCCGGCGACGTCCTGCCCGGCGACGTCCGGCCCGGCGCCGCGGGGCCGCCGCAGCAGGACGCGGCGCTCGCCGTCGACGACGAGGCCGCGGACGCCCCGCGTCGTCGCGGCCGGCGGGGGCTCGACGCTGACGACGAGGTCGACGTGGACCGCCGCGCCGCCCGGGCGCACCTCCACCCAGCTGCCGAGCACCTGCTGGCCGCGCCGCTTGGGCACGCGCAGGCCGCTGGCGACGAGCCGCCGCAGCAGCTCCCCGGCCGGCACGAGCGTCGCCCCCGCGGCCTGCAGGTCCGCCAGCCGCTCCGCCGGCACGTCGTAGTGGTCGCCCTCGAAGCCGCGCGCGGGGATGCCGACCCGCCGGGCGAAGGCGTGGAGCTCCTCGAGCGAGACGTCGCTGACGAGGTGGGACCACTCGCGCCCGTGCGCCGGCCAGCGCGGGGGGTCGACGAGCACGGCCACCGGCCGACCCTACGTCCGCCCCTCGAGGGCGATGTGTGGCCATGTCGCCCTACCCGCACCGTCCCCCACGGCGACGTGTGGCCATGTCGCCCTCGCGACGGGCGCCCGGGGGCGATGTGTGGCCGTGACGCCCCTCACCGACGGTCCGAGGGCGACATGGCCACACATCGCCCCCCGGAGGGGGCGGGACGCCGCGAGGGCGGCACCCGGTGGGGTGCCGCCCTCGTGGGACGTGCTGCTGCTGGCGCAGCGGTGCCGGGCCGGGGCCCGGCGGGCGGGATCAGAAGTCCATGCCGCCCATGCCGCCGTCGGCCCCGGCGCCGGCGCCGGCCGCCGCCTTCTCGGGCTTGTCGGCGATGACCGCCTCGGTGGTGAGGAACAGGGCCGCGATCGAGGCCGCGTTCTGCAGCGCCGAGCGGGTGACCTTCACCGGGTCGTTGATGCCCGTGGCGAGCATGTCGACGTACTCGCCGGTGGCGGCGTTGAGGCCGTGGCCGACCTCGAGGTTGCGCACCTTCTCCGCCACGACGCCGCCCTCGAGACCGGCGTTGACCGCGATCTGCTTGAGCGGGGCCTCGACGGCCACCTTGACGATGTTCGCGCCGGTCGCCTCGTCGCCCGTGAGCGAGAGGGTCTCGAACGCGCCCTTGCCCGCCTGGATGAGGGCGACGCCGCCGCCGGCGACGATGCCCTCCTCGACGGCCGCCTTCGCGTTGCGGACGGCGTCCTCGATGCGGTGCTTGCGCTCCTTGAGCTCGACCTCGGTGGCCGCGCCCGCCTTGATGACGGCGACGCCGCCGGCGAGCTTGGCGAGGCGCTCCTGGAGCTTCTCGCGGTCGTAGTCGGAGTCGCTGCGCTCGATCTCGGCGCGGATCTCGTTGACCCGGCCCTGGATCTGGTCGGTGTCGCCCGCACCCTCGACGATGGTGGTCTCGTCCTTGGTGATGGTGACCTTGCGCGCCTGGCCGAGGAGCTCGAGGCCGGTGCTCTCGAGCTTGAGGCCCACCGTCTCGGAGATGACCTGGCCGCCGGTGAGGATGGCCATGTCCTGCAGCATCGCCTTGCGGCGGTCGCCGAAGCCCGGCGCCTTGACGGCGGCGGAGCGGAAGATGCCGCGGATCTTGTTGACGACCAGCGTGGCCAGGGCCTCGCCGTCGACGTCCTCGGAGATGATGACGAGCGGCTTGCCCGACTGGGTGACCTTCTCCAGCAGCGGGAGCAGGTCCTTGATCGAGGAGATCTTGCCCTCGTTGAAGAGGATGTACGGGTCCTCGAGCACGGCCTCCATGCGCTCGGAGTCCGTGACGAAGTAGGGCGAGATGTAGCCCTTGTCGAAGCGCATGCCCTCGGTGAGCTCGAGCTCCAGGCCGAAGGTGTTGCTCTCCTCGACCGTGATCACGCCCTCCTTGCCGACCTTGTCCATGGCCTCGGCGATGAGCTCGCCGATGGACGGGTCGCCGGCGGAGATGCCCGCGGTGGCCGCGATCTGCTCGCGGGTCTCGACCTCGGTGGCGGAGGAGAGGAGCTGCTGCGAGACGGCCTCGACGGCCTTCTCGATGCCCTTCTTCAGCGCCATCGGGTTGGCGCCGGCGGCGACGTTGCGCAGGCCCTCGCGAACCATGGCCTGGGCCAGGACGGTGGCGGTGGTGGTGCCGTCGCCCGCGACGTCGTCCGTCTTCTTGGCGACCTCCTTGACGAGCTCGGCCCCGATCTTCTCGTACGGGTCCTCGAGCTCGATCTCCTTGGCGATGGAGACGCCGTCGTTCGTGATGGTGGGGGCGCCCCACTTCTTCTCGAGCACCACGTTGCGGCCCTTGGGGCCGAGGGTGACCTTGACGGCGTCGGCGAGCTGGTTCATGCCGCGCTCGAGGCCGCGACGGGCCTCCTCGTCGAACGAGATGATCTTGGCCATGCTGGGGGTTTCCTCCCGGTGACGGGTGGGGCGGCCGGCCGGTGCCCGCGACGGACGGGTCGCGCGCGCGGCGGTCACGTCCCGCCGCGCCCACGGCCCTCACCTGACGACCGAGGTCCGTTGTCACTCTCGTGCGAGAGTGCCAGCACCCATGATGAGCACTCTCCCCCCTCGAGTGCAAACGACCGGGGGGTGCGGACGACCGGGGCGTGCGGACGACCAGGGCTCGTGCACCACGCCGGGCCCCGGACGCGACGACGCCGCCGCCCCGGCGGGGCGACGGCGTCGGACGGCGGCCCTGCTCGGGCGCCGGAGGGGTGCGGGGTGCCTCAGGAGGCGGGGCGGACGGCCTCGGCCTGCGGGCCCTTCTGGCCCTGCCCGACCTCGAACTCGACCTGCTGGCCCTCCTCGAGGGAGCGGTAGCCGTCCATCTGGATGGCCGACCAGTGCACGAAGACGTCGGGGCCGCCGCCGTCGACGGTGATGAAGCCGTACCCCTTCTCGGCGTTGAACCACTTCACGGTGCCCTGAGCCATGGTGCTACTCCTGTGTCGCTGTGTGCGGGTTCGAGGCCCCGGGAGGGCATCGGGTCTCACGCTCGCGTGGCTCGCGATGGTTCCGACGTGCGGGCCGTCCGTACGGGTGCGCGGTGGACCGGTGCTCATCGAACTGCTCGACCGGCGCCGAGAGTAGCGGCTGGCCCTGGCCGTGGCGAGGGTCGCGAGACGCCTATCCGCCGAGCGAGAACCACGCGCTGACGGCGAGCACGGAGAGCGCCGCGAGCACCACGACGACGAGCACGGGGGCCGCGCGGCGCCAGGGCCCGGGCCGGGCCCGGTGGGCTCCCTGGCGGCGGGGCTCGCCGGCCGGCTCGTCGAGCTCGTCGCGGGGCGGCCCGGGGGCGGCCACGCCCGTCAGCCCCGCGCGCCCAGCCGGCGCTCGGTGCGCGAGCGCTGGCGCTGGCTGCGCATGCGGCGCAGCCGCTTGACGAGCATCGGGTCGTGGGCGAGCGCCTCCGGGGAGTCCAGCAGCGCGTTGAGCACCTGGTAGTAGTGCGTGGCCGAGAGGTCGAAGAGCTCGCGGACCGCCTGCTCCTTCGCGCCGGCGTAGCGCCACCACTGGCGTTCGAAGGCGAGGATCTCCGCGTCGCGCGCCGAGAGCCCTCCGGCGGGCGCGGCGGCGGGCTGCTCGGCGCTCGCGCCGGTGGCTGCGTCGTCCACTCCGGTCTCCTCCCGCGCTCCCGGCGTCGTCCGTCGGCGCCGAGCCCGCACCCTACGCCGCGAACCACACCGCTGTGGTTCGCCGGGGGCGCCGGTCACGGGCCGGTCCGGCGCACCGCCCGGACTGCCCCTACCGTGGCCGCGTGCTGGAGCCGGGGACCACCGCAGGCACCGACGGCGCGGCCTCCCCGCCGCCCGAGGTGGTCGGCCCCGCGCGCCGGGCGGGCGTCGACCTCGCGGTCGTCCATCCCGCCTGGTGGACGGCGCTGGCCCCGGCGCGGGGGGACCTCGTGCGCGCCCTCGAGGCCGTGGCGGACGACGTCGCGGCCGGCCGGGAGGTCCTCCCCCGCGGGGACCGGGTGCTGCGCGCGCTCGCGCAGGCGCCGCAGGACGTGCGGGTCCTCGTCGTCGGCCAGGACCCCTACCCCACACCGGGCCACGCGGTCGGGCTGTCCTTCTCCGCGGAGCCGGACGTGCGCCCGCTGCCCCCGACGCTGCGCAACCTCCTCGCCGAGCGGGACGCCGACACGGGCCTGCCGCCCGCGGCCACCGGCGACCTCACCGCCTGGGCGGGGCGCGGCGTCCTCCTGCTCAACCGCGTGCTCACCGTCGAGGCCGGCCGGTCGGGCTCCCACCGCGGGCGGGGCTGGGAGCGGGTGACCGAGGAGGTCGTGCGCGCCCTCGCGGCGCGCGGCGGGCCGCTCGTCGCCGTCCTCTGGGGCCGGGACGCGCAGGCGCTGCGCCCGGCCCTCGGCGGCACGGCCGTCGTCGAGAGCGCCCACCCGAGCCCCCTGTCCGCGCGGCGCGGCTTCACCGGCTCGCGGCCCTTCTCCGCCGTCGACGCCGCCCTCGCGGCGCAGGGCGCCAGGCCGGTGGACTGGTCCCTGCCGACCTGACCGGCCGGGGGCCGGGCGCCGCCGTTCCCCGCGCCGGGGCGCCGGGCTCCTGGTAGGAAGCCGTACCGGCACCGGGGGGTGGTGCCCGCCCGTGACGACCACCGCCGAGAGGGGGCCGCCCCGTGGACGACCCGTCCCCCCGCCGCGCGCGCCGCCGCGCCCGGGGCGCAGGAGCGCCCCCGGCCGTGACCGGGGTCTGATGGCCCTCGTCGTCCTCCTCGGGGGCCTCGTGGCCCTCGCCGCCGCCGCCCCGCTCCTGGGCCGCGCCCTGGGTCGCACGTCGTGCCTCGTCCTGGCCGGCGGCCTCGCGGCGGCCACGGCCCTCGTCGCCGCGCTCGTCCCCGGCGTCGTCGCCGGCCGCGACGTCGTGGCGTCCACCCCGTGGCTGCCGTCCCTGGGGGTGGACGCGGCGCTGCGCCTCGACGGCGTGGCGCTCGTCTTCGTCCTCGTCGCGCTCGTCGTCGGCGTCCTCGTGCTGGCGTACTGCGCCCGGTACCTCGACGACGCCGAGGCCGCCGGGCCGGTGCCCGCCGTGCTCGTGCTCTTCGCGGCCGCCATGTGCGGCCTCGTCATGGCCGACGACCTCGTCCTGCTCTACGTGTGCTGGGAGATCACCACGGTGTGCTCCTTCGTGCTCGTCTCGACGGCGGGCGCGCCGGCCACCGCCCCGGGGCGCCAGGCCCTCGTCGTGACGGTCGCGGGCGGGCTCGCCCTGCTCCTCGCCGTCGTGCTCGTCGTCGTCGCCACGGGCAGCACGAGCGTCCACGCGCTCGTGTCCGACCCCGACCGGCTGCTGTCCTCGCCGCTCGCCGGGCCCGTCGCCGCCCTGGTCGTGGTGGCGGCGGCGACGAAGTCGGCGCAGCTGCCCTTCCAGGCGTGGCTGCCGGGCGCCATGGTCGCGATGACGCCGGTCAGCGCCTACCTCCACGCCGCGACCATGGTGAAGGCGGGCGTCTACCTGCTCGTGCGGACGAGCGCCGTCTTCGCCGGCCAGCCGGCCTGGACGGCCGTCCTCGTCTCCCTCGGCCTCACCACCGCGCTCGTCGGGGCGGTGCTCGCGCTGCGCGAGCACGACCTCAAGGGCGTCCTGGCGTACTCGACGGTGAGCCAGCTGGGGCTGCTCGTGGCGGCCGTCGGCGTCGGCACCCCCGAGGCGCTCGCCGCGGCGCTGCTCCACACCGTCGCCCACGCCCTCTTCAAGGCGACCCTCTTCATGCTCGTGGGGATCGTCGACCACGAGACGGGCAGCCGCGACGTCCGCGACCTGGCCGGGCTGCGCCGCGTCATGCCGTGGACCGCGGCCGCCACCGGCGTCGCCGCGCTCTCCCTCGGGGGCGTGCCGCCGCTGCTCGGCTTCGTCAGCAAGGAGTACCTCTACGAGGGCTTCCTCACCGCCGGCCCTGCGGCCTGGGCGGGCCCGGTGGCGGTCGGCGTCGCGGTCCTGGCGTCGACGCTGACCCTCGCCTACGCGGCGCGCGTGGCCCACGGGGCCTTCGGCGGCGAGGAGCTCTCCCACCCCGGCCTCCACGAGCCGTCGCCGCTCTTCCTCGCCCCCGGCGCCGTCGCCGCCCTGGCCTGCGCGGTGCTGGGCCCCGCGGTCTCCTGGCTGTCCCCGCTGGTCGAGGCCGCGACGTCGGCGGCCCTGCCCGGCGAGGAGGCTCCCGAGGTCTACCTCTGGCACGGCGTGACGCCGCAGCTCGTCCTGTCCGGGGTGACGCTGGCGCTCGGCGCCCTGCTCTTCGTGCGCCGCGACGCGGTGGACCGGGTGCTGCAGGCCTGGTCGCCCCCGTCGGCGTCGGCCGCCTTCGAGCGCGGCCACGCGGGCCTGCTCCGCCTCGGCGAGGTCGTCGGGCGCCCCGACCGCGCGGGCGGCGCGCCGGCCCAGCTCGCGCGGCTCCTCGTCGCCGTCGTCGTCGTGGCCGCGCTCGCGGCGGTCGGGCTGGGCCCGCAGCCGGAGCGGCTCGTGTCCGAGGACCCGGTCGCGTGGGGCGTCGTCGTCCTCGCCGCCGGGGTCCTGGCCGCGGCGGCGCTCACGCGCTCGTCCCTCGTCCTCGTGGCCCTCGGCGGCACGACCGGCCTCCTCGTCGCCGTCTGGCTCCTGCTGCGGGGAGCCCTCGACGTCGCGATCACCCTGCTGCTCGTCGAGGTGCTGACGGCGGTCGTGCTCGTCCTCGTGCTGCGCGGGCAGCCCCGACGGCTGCCGCGCACCTCCGCGCGCCGGGCGCTGCCGGTCGCCGCGACGGCCGCGGCCACGGGTCTCGCCGCGGGCGGCGCCGCGTGGGCCCTCACGGGGCGACGCCCCCTCTCCGACGTCGGCGCGCAGGTCCTCGCCGAGGCCGAGCCGCTCACCGGCGGCACCAACGTCGTCAACGTCGTGCTCGTCGACCTCCGCGGGCTCGACACCTTCCTCGAGACGGTCGTCGTCGGCGTCGTCGCCCTCGGGCTCGTCGTCCTCGGGCGCGGGCCCGCGGGGCGCCGCACCGGCCCGCCGGGGCCCGACCCGGTCACCGAGGACCTCGTGCTGCGCGTGGGCACCCGCCTGCTGGCCCCCCTCATGGTCGTCCTCGGCGCCTACCTCCTCTGGCGCGGCCACGACGAGCCCGGCGGCGGCTTCATCGCCGCGCTGGTCCTCGGCACGGCGGTCGCGCTCGGGCACCTCGCGGGCGGGCGGGCGCCCTTCGCGCGCACCCCGCGCGCGCTGCGGCCGAGCCTCCTCGTCGGCGGCGGTCTCCTCGTCGCCCTCGGCACCGGGCTCGTGCCCCTCCTCGGCGGCGGCGCCCTCCTCGCCCCCTTCGACCTGCCGCTGCTGGGCGCCCTCGGGGTCACCTCGGCGCTCGTCTTCGACGTCGGCGTCCTCCTGCTCGTGCTCGGCCTCGCCGTCGCCGCCGTCCACTCCCTCGACGCGGGCGTGCCCGACGCCGGGCGCGCGGACGAGCAGCGGCGGGCCACGCGGCCGCACCGCGATGCCGACGGGGAGGCCGGGGACGACGACGGGGACGGCGAGCGCGACGACGCGCGGGTGCGCGGCACGGCGGGAGGCCGGCGATGACGACGGCCCTCCTCGTCGCGCTGCTCGCCGCCGCCGGGACGGCGCTCGTCCTCCAGCGCGGTGCGCTGCGGCTCGTCGTCGGCTTCGTGCTCCTCGGCCACGTCGGCACCGTGCTCGTGCTGTCGGCCTCCGGCGGGGACCGCCGGGGCGTGCCGCTGCTCGGGCAGGGGCCCGAGGACGTGCCGCTCGCCGACCCGCTGCCCCAGGCCTTCGTCCTCACCGCCGTCGTCATCGCCTTCGCCGTCACGGTGCACCTGCTCGGGGTCCTGCGCGCCGAGAGCAGCGCCGCCGACGACGACGAGGAGGACGCCGCCGTGGAGGAGCGCCAGCAGCGGCGCGCCGAGGGGGCCCCCTCGGACGCGGACGGGCGCCCGGCGTCGGCCGCGGACCCCGCCGGCTCCCCCGCCCCCGGC
>NZ_JABEMA010000014.1 GCF_013004605.1 Pseudokineococcus marinus | reverse complement strand
CCGTCACCGGCGCGGCCGTGCTCGCCGCGCCCCAGGTCTGGCGCCCCGTGTGGGTCGCCGCGGCCGCGGCCGCCGTGCTCACCGCCGCGGTCGTCGACCGGTCCGCCACCTGGCCCGCACCGCCGCCGGAGCGCTCCCCCGGACGGCGTGGCGGAGGGCGTGGCGGACGGGGCACCCCGAGGTCGTCGCACCGGACGATGGCGCGACCGGTGCTGGCCGCCGCCGTCGCGGGGCTGGGCAGCGCCGCGGTGTGGACCTTCGGGCGCGACCTCGTCACCACCACCGGCGGCCTGCCCGAGCGGACCACGGCGGCGCTGTGGGTCCTGCTGGGTGCGGCGGCCGTCCTGGGCGCGGCCAGCGGCGACGCCGTGCGCCTGCTCGGGCTGCGCCGGTCCTGGGTCCTCACGGTCACGCTCACCGCCGCGGCCACCGGGGCGCTCGCCCTCGCGCCCGGGCGGGTGGCGCTCGCCGCCGTCGCCGGCGCCGTCTTCGGCGGCGCCTACACGGCCCTGTCCGGCGTCCTCATCGCCTGGGCCGGCGCCCTGCGACCGGACGCCGCCGGGCCGGCCACGGCGACGCTCTTCATCGCCCTCACCGCCGGGCAGGCCGTCGGCGCCTCCGCCACCGGCGTGCTGGGCGCGCATGTCGGCCTGCCGGCGTCCTTCGGCGCGTGCGCCGTCGTCGTCCTCGGCGCCGCGCTCGTCCTGCCCGGACGGATGCGCCCGGGTGGGGGCACCTCCCCTCACCGCAGGGCTGCGGCGACGCCGGCCGCTACGCCACGGTGACGCCCTCGAGCTGACGACGGCGCCGGTCGAGCCGCCGGACGGCGGTCCACGTACCGACGCCCGCAGCGCCCGCCGCGACGCCCAGCACCGCCCACCAGGGGGACGCCGCGACGGCCAGCACGAGCAGGACGACGGCGGCGACGGCGAGCAGCCCCGGGACCCAGCGCGACCACCGCCGCGGGGCCTGCGACCACGCGCGCGGTCCACCCGTCACCGTCCTCCGCGTCACCGCCCCACCCTCCCGTCCCCTGCAGCGGAGGAGGCGGTAGCGGCGCGAGCAGGGCCTGGACCCGGCCCGAGGACCGAGGGCGTGCGTCGCGGCACGTCGCCGCCCCCGATCACCCCGCGCGGCCCCCACCGGGCGGAGTTCGTGCTGAAGATGTCGCAGCACCCCTCGGCGGCGGCAGGAGCGCCGGCGCCGACGCCCCGCGCCCCAGGCCCGCACCCCAGGGAGACGCCATGACCGCCCAGCCGCTCCGCCCCGAGGACCTGGCCGCGGACCTCACCGAGCTCGTCGCCGAGGAGCACCGGCTGCAGCAGCGGGCCAGCAGGTCGGTCGACGACGAGCAGCGCCTCCGCCAGGTGCGGCTGGAGCAGGACCGCCTGTGGGAGCTCCGACGCCGGCTCCGAGCGCGTCGGGCGCACGGCGAGGCCGACGCCGCCGTCCCCGACCGCAGCGCCCGGGTGGTCGAGCACCACCTGCGGTAGAGGCGCTCAGGCACCGGACACGGCGTCGCCGCCGTCCACGGAGGGGCCCCGACCGTCGCTCCTCCGCCGGCTGCGCCGCGGCGCGGACGTGACCGCCACCACGTTGGCCACCACGATGACGGCGATGCCGGCCCACTCGTGCGCCGCCAGGACCTGGCCCAGCAGCACGAGGCCGACCAGCGCCGCGAGCACCGGCTGGGTGCTCGAGAGGATCCCGAAGACCCGCGGGGGCACGGTGCGCAGGGCCACGAGGTCGGCCGTGAAGGGCACGACGGAGGACAGCAGCCCGGTGGCGAGCACGCGCAGGAGGGTCTCGGCGTCCCACCGGCCGTCGGCGGTGACGAGCACGAGGACCGGCAGGTACCCCACCGCGGACAGGCCGCTCGCCAGGGCGGGGCCCTGCAGCCCCGGCAGCCGCCGGCCGACGACCCGGTTCACCACGATGTACGCCGCCCAGCACGCGCCCGCAGCGACGCCGACGGCGACGCCCACGAGGTCGCTCGAGGGGCCGGGCAGCACGAGGAGGTAGACGCCGGCCGCCGCGACGAGCGCGGTGAGCAGGTCGCGGCGCGAGCGGGAGGCCGCCAGCGCCACGCCCAGCGGCCCGAGGAACTCCAGCGTCACGGCCAGGGCCAGGCCGATGCGGTCGACGGCGGTGTACAGCGCCAGGTTCATGCCGGCGAAGACGAGGGCCAGCAGCAGCACGGGCCACCACTGCGACCAGGTCAGCCGGCGCAGCGGCGGCCGGGCCAGCGGCAGCAGCACGGCCGCGGCGACCACCTGGCGCACCGCCACCACGCCCGCCGGGCCGACGGCGCCGAAGGCCCCCGCGCCCACGCCGGCGCCGAGCTGGTTGCTCGTCGCGCCGACGAGCGCCGTCGCCGCACCACGCCACCAGCCCGCCTCGCCGCCCGGTGCACCCGCAGCAGGACCGGCTGTGGTGCCACGCCCGGCCGTGGGGCCCGGCCCGGTGACGACGGCGGCGGCGGGCGCACCCGAGGGACGCCGGGCGAGGTCGGGGCGGGACGCACCGGGGAGGTCCATGCCTCGAGGTTCCCGACGCCGCGGTCGCCGGCGAAATGCGCGACGCGCGCCCGCTATACGGTCGCCGCATGGCGGTCGAGGTGCGGCAGCTGCGGGCGTTCCTCGCCGTCGTCGACGAGGGCACCTTCACCGACGCGGCCATCGCCCTGGGCACCACCCAGGCCTCGGTGTCCCGTCTGGTCGCCGGCCTGGAGCGCGCGCTGGGGCTCCCGCTCCTGCGGCGCACGCCCCGCGGCGCAGCGCCCACCGCGGCCGGCGGTCGTGTCGTCGTCCACGCGCGGCGGGCGGTGGAGGAGGTCGAGACCCTCACGCGCCTGGCCGCCGACGAGGCCCGCGACGTCCCCGCCGAGGTGCGGCTGGGCTACGCCTGGGCCGCCCTCGGGCGGCACACGGTCCCCCTGCAGCGCCGGTGGTCGACCGCCCACCCCTCGTCGGCGCTGGTCCTCGTCCAGGCCGGCACGACCACCGCCGGCCTGCAGGAGGGCGTCGCCGACGTCGCTGTCACCCGCCGGCGGCTCGACGTGCGCCGCTTCGCCACAGCCCTCGTGGGCACCGAGACCCGCTGCGCCGCAGTGCCCGCCGACCACCCCCTCGCCCGCCGCCGCGGAGTGCGGTTGCGCGACTTCACGGGCGAGACGGTCGGTGTCGACGCCCGGACGGGCACCACGACCGAGGACCTGTGGCCCCCCGGGGCCGCTCCGGCCGCGACGCGCGACACCCACTCCGTGGACGAGTGGCTCTCGCTCATCGCCGCCGGGCAGGCGATCGGCATCACCTCGGAGGCCACCGCCTGGCAGCACCCGCGACCCGGGCTCGCCTACCGACCGGTCCTGGACGCCGAGCCCGTCCCCGTCTGGCTGGCCTGGTGGCGCGACGACGAGCCGTCGTGCGCGGCCGAGCTCGTCCGCTCCGCCCGCGAGCTCTACGGCTCGACCTGACGCCGGCGGCGGGCCGCCCCGCGGGGCTCAGCCGGCGACGACCGCGGGGACTGGTGCGCTGCCGCCGAGCGCACGACGACCGCGCGACGCGAGGGAGTCCACTACGGCGCCGAGGACTCCTGCGCCAGCGCGTAGACGCCGAGCCGGTTGCCGTCCGGGTCGCGGAAGCCGAAGTGGTCCACCACCCCCTCGACGTGCTCGAGGGGCTCGGCGTCGACGCCGAGCCCGAGGAGCCGCTCGTGCTCGGCCGCCGCGTCGGCCACCCCGAGCCGCAGGACGACCTGGGCGCCGGAGCGCGCCGTCGCCCCCCGCCCGAGCTGCAGCCACACCGGCCCCACCTGGAACTCGACGAGGTCGTCGCCGATCTCCAGGTCCGGATCGCCCATCTCCAGCACCCGCTGGTACCAGGCCACCGCCCGGGCCAGGTCGCTCACCGGCAGCCCGACGGTCACGCTCGAGACGTCCACCGGCCCAGCGTGGCAGCGGGGCGTCGCCCTGGGGGCACGCCCGGCCGACTCCGACACCGCGGCGTCGGGTCGGCTCAGGCGGCGTCGTGGACCGTGACGGCGTACCCGTCGGGGTCGAGGAAGGTGAACATCCGACCGAAGGGTCCGTCGACGGGCGCGGCGACGACCGGCACCCCGGCCGCGGCGAGGTCGTCGTGCAGCCCCTGCGCGTCGTCGGCCCCGAGCCACAGGGCGACCCCGACGCCGGGGCGCGGGGAGACGGCCGCCAGGTCGACGCCGGGCAGGGGCTCGCGGACGGCGAAGGCGACGGGCCGCGTCGCGAAGACCACGGCGCCCGGGGGCGAGGACGGCGCCCGTCGCAGGCCAAGGCGGTCCTCGTAGAAGGCGGCGGCCGCCTCGAGGTCGCGCACCTGCAGGGCGATGAAGTCGGGTCCGGTGACGGTGGCCATGGCATCTCCTCGAGAAGGGCGTCGACCGATGTCAGGTCGACTGACACTGAGGCTATGTCAGGATGCTGACATGACGCACGAGGGTGTCGACCTGGGGTCGTCGGTCGGCTACGCGCTGAAGGTGGCGGCGACCGCCCTGCGGACCGCCATGGACGGCGCGCTGCGCCCCCTGGACCTGTCGGTGTCGCAGTACTCCTGCCTCGAGGTGCTCCGGCAGCGCCCCGGCCTGTCGGCCGCGGAGCTGGCCCGGGCGACCTTCGTCACCCGCCAGTCCGCGCACGCGCTGCTGCAGGGCCTCGAGCACCGCGGGCTGCTCTCGCGACCGACCGCCCCCGCCAGCGGTCGCGCCCTGCCGACGCGCCTCACCGCCGACGGCGTGGACGTCCTCGCCCGCGCGACGCGGCTCGTGGCGGAGGTCGAGGAGCGCATGCTGGCCGGCGCCACCGCGTCGGACCGGGCGCGCCTGCTCGACGACCTCACCGCCTGCGCCGCCGCGCTGGACGCCCCGGTCGCCGCCGGGCGCGCCCCCGAGGACGGGACGCCCGCGTAGCCGTGGCGGCGAGGCCTCACGGCCCTCAGTCGAGGTCGGTGCTCGCGCTGAGCTCGCGCCACTCGTCGATCTCGGCGCGCTGGGCGTCGAGCACCTGGTCGATCGAGGAGAGGGCGTCGCTGCCGAGCATGAGCAGCCCGGGCGCGCGCCCGGACTCGACGGCGGTGATCATCGCCGCGGCGGCCTTGGCGGGGTCGCCGGGCTGGGTGCCGTGGGCGCGGTCGTTCTCCTTGCGCCGGGCCCCGACCGTCTCGTCGTAGTCCTCGATGACCACTCGCGTGCCCGTCAGCGACCGCCCCGCGAAGTCGGTGCGGAAGCCGCCCGGCTCGACCGCCATGACCGTGACGCCGAGGGGCGCGAGCTCGGCGCGCATCGACCCGCTGAGGCCCTCGAGCGCCGCCTTCGTCGCGGCGTAGTAGCCGGAGCCGGGCGGGCACACCCGCGCGCCGATCGAGGAGATGTTGACGATCGTGCCGCTGCGGCGGGCCCGCATGCCGGGCAGCACGGCCTTCGCCATGGCCACCGGTCCATGGACGTTGGTGGCGAACAGCTGCGCGACGTCGCCCTCGTCGCCCTCCTCGACGGCGCCGCGGTAGCCGTACCCGGCGTTGTTGACGAGGACGTCGACGCCGCCGAAGCGCTCCTCCGCGGCGGCGACGGCCGCCCGGACCTGCTCGCCGTCGGTGACGTCGAGCGCGACCGCGAGCGCCGTCTGCGGGTGGGCGTCGACGAGGTCCTGCACCGACCCGGGGTCGCGCGCCGTGACGACGGCCTGCCCGCCCCGCTCGAGGACCGCCTCGGCGAGCGAGCGTCCGAGCCCGGTCGAGCATCCGGTGATGAGCCAGGTGGCCATGCGTCCTCCGTCGTCGTCGCGCGCCGGCGCGTCCGCGCCGGCCCCACGACCCTGGCGACCCGTCGGCCCCGGCGCGAGGCGAGACGGTCGGTCGAGCGGCCTCAGGCCGCCCGGGCGCGAGCCGTGCGCGCCGGACGGCGGCCGGGACGAGCCGCCGTCGCCAGCGCCTCGGCGACGACCACGGCGAGGACGGCGCCGGTCGCGTTGAGCGTCGCGTCGAGCGGCGAGACCACCCGGCCGAGCGGGAGCACCAGCTGGAGGAGCTCGATCGAGGCCGCGGTGGCGAGGGCCAGCGCGACGAGGACCCGCGGACGGGCGACCCGGCCCTCCAGCCGGTGGACGGCGAGCGCGAGCGGGGCGAGCAGGAGCAGGTTGCCGAGCAGCTGCACGAGCGTGCCGGGGTGGTCGAGCCCGGCGAGGTACCAGCGCAGCTCCTCCCTCGGGGCGCCCCACGCCCACCCCTCGCCCACGGGTGTGAGCGTGACGGCGGCCGTGAGGACGGCGGCGGCGAGCGCCACCGCGGCCCGCCCGCGCCGGGAGCCCGGGGCCGTCGACGACGTCGCCTCGGGCGTCGTCGACGTCCGCCCGCTCACGACGTGGCGCCCCGCCACGGCGCGAGCGGCTCGAGCGCGCCCTCGGGAAGGCGGACGCCCGCCAGCCGCTCCGACCAGCCCCAGACCCGCGCGGCGTCGGCGGAGCTGCGCAGCGGCCGGAACAGCGGCTGCTCGGCGGGGCCGCCGCTGAGGTGCCCGAGGCCCCGCGGGCCGAACATCAGCCCGCCCACGGGCTCGGGCGCGGTGGCGGCCACGAGCGCGGGCAGCGGCGCCGTCTCGAGGGTGCCGACGAGGAGGCCCCAGCGCGAGAGGCGGCGGATGAGCCGCACCTGCGGGGTGTCGCGGTCGCGGCCCAGCTCGGGCCGGGCGGCGAGCAGGCCCGTGGGCACGACGCCGGGGTGGGACAGCGCGCTCGTCAGGCCCCAGCCGTGGGCCCGGCTGCGCCGGTCCAGCTCGAGGGCGAAGAGCCCCTGCGCGATCTTGGAGGAGGAGTAGGCGGCCTGGCCGTCGTAGCGCTCCTCCCAGTCGGGGTCGTCCCAGCGCACCGAGCCGCGCATCGCCGAGACGCTGATCTGCGAGACGACCCGCGCGCGCCCGGCCGCCAGCAGCGGCAGCAGGTGGGCGACGAGGGCGACGTGCCCGAGGTGGTTCACGCCGAGCTGCAGCTCGTGGCCGTCGGCGGTGGTGGTGCGCGCCGGCGGCGTCATGACGCCGGCGTTGGCGACGAGGAGGTGCACGGGGCGGCCCTCCTCCGCGAGCGTCCGGCCGAGCGCGGCGACGGAGGCGAGCGACGCCAGGTCGAGCTCGCGCAGGGACACCCGTGCGCCGGGCACCGCCGCCGTGATGGTCCCCAGCGCCGCCCGGCCCTTGGCGGGGCTGCGGACGGGGAGCAGGACTTCGGCCCCGGCGGCGGCCAGCCGGCGGGCGACGACGAGGCCGACGCCGTCGCTGGCTCCGGTGACGACGGCGAGGCGGCCGGAGAGGTCCGGCAGGGTCGTGGTGCTGCGAGGGCGGGGCATGGCTCCTCCTGGAGGTCCTCGGGTGGTCGCCGGCGGGTCCCGACGGCGCCGGGATCGGCGTGAGCCCGACGCTCCGCCACCGCCCGGGCCGGGACAAGGGACCCGCGGAGCCACGGACCGCCGGTCCGCCCCTCGGCCGGGAGGGAGCGGCGCACGCCCGGACGCCTCCCGGCGAGCCCACCGCGAGAGGGGGACCGGCAGGCCGTGGCTCGTCGCCCCGTCGCACGGGTAGACACGACCCGGGCGCCGGTCCGCGGCGCCCTGGGGGACGGGAGGTCCGCTGTGGCGGTCGACAGGGAAGGGCTGGCGCACTTCCTGCGCACCCGGCGGGAGGCGGTCCAGCCCGAGGACGTGGGCCTGCCCCGGGGCCCGCGGCGGCGCACGGACGGGCTCCGCCGCGAGGAGGTGGCGGCCCTGTGCCACATGTCGACCGACTACTACGCGCGGCTCGAGCGCCAGCGGGGCCCGCAGCCGTCGGCGGAGATGGTGGCCTCCATGGCCCAGGGGCTGCACCTGACCCTGGACGAGCGCGACCACCTCTTCCGCCTGGCCGGGCACCAGCCGCCCCCGCGCGGCGCGGCGAGCGCGCACGTCAGCCCTGGGCTGCTGCGCATCATGGACCGCCTCGTCGACACGCCGGCCGAGGTCGTCAGCGAGCTGGGCGAGACGCTGCGGCAGACGCCCCTGGCGACGGCGCTGCTCGGCGACAGCACCCGCTTCACCGGCCCGGCCCGCAGCGTGGGCTACCGCTGGTTCACCGACCCCGATGCCCGGACCCGGCACGACCCCGCCGAGCACGACCACATGTCACGGCTGTACGTCTCGCACCTGCGCCGCGTCGTCACCCTCCGGGGCCCGGCCTCCCGAGCCGCGCACCTGGTCGACCTCCTGCGCGACCACGACGAGTTCCGCGCGCTGTGGGACCAGCACGAGGTCGGCCTGGTGCCCGACGACGTCAAGCGGTTCGTCCACCCCGAGGTCGGCCCCCTCTCGCTCAGCTGCCAGCGGCTGCTCGACCCCGACCAGTCCCACTCGCTGCTCGTCTACACCGCCCAGCCCGGCACCGAGGACCACGAGAAGCTGCAGGTGCTCGCCGTCCTCGGGACGCAGCGGATGGCGGTGCCGTAGCCCTCGCCGGGCGAGCGGCCGACGGCGTCCTGCACCCCACCGGACGCGCCGCGCGGCCGGACGCGCCGACGACCTCGCCCGGCCGCGCTGGCACGCTCGCGCCGTGACCGTCCGCCTCCCCCGCCCCCTGCGCCCCGGCGACGTCGTGGGGGTGACCGCGCCGTCCAGCGGGGTGCCGGCGCCGCTGGTGCCGCGGCTCGACGTCGCGGTCGACGTCCTGAGCCGGCGGGGCCTGCGCGTGCGGGTCGGCGCGTGCGTCGTCGACCGGCCGGGCCTGCGCCACGGCGAGCACGTCAGCGCCCCGGCGGCCGAGCGGGCCGCGGAGCTGCAGGCGATGCTCCTCGACCCGGAGGTCCGCGCCGTCGTGCCGCCCTGGGGCGGCGAGCTGGCCGTCGAGGTGCTGCCGCTGCTCGACTGGGACGCCCTCGCCGCCGCCGAGCCGACGTGGCTCGTCGGGTACTCCGACACCTCGACGCTGACGCTGGCCCTGACGACGCGGCTCGGGTGGGCGACGCTGCACGGTCCGAACCTCCTGGACACGCCCTACCGGGTGCCCGAACCGCTGCTGCCCTGGCTCGACGTCGCCTCCGCGCCGACGGGAACGGCTCTGGCGCAGGGGCCCTCGCGCCGTCACCGCGCCGAGGGCTTCGACGACTGGGAGGCCGACCCCGCCGTCAGCGAGCCGACCCACGACCGCACCGGCACGTGGGAGCTCCTCGACCCCGGCGCCGGGCCCGTGCGCGCCCGCGGGCGACTGCTCGGCGGGTGCGTCGAGACGACGTCCATCCTCGCGGGCACCCCCTACGGCGACGTGCCCGCCTTCGCCGCGGCGCACGCCGGCGACGACGGCCTGCTGCTGCACCTGGAGGCCGGCGGGGACGGCGCCACGGACGTCGCCCGCGACCTGTGGCGCATGCGCCTGGCCGGCTGGTTCGACGTCGCCTCCGCCGTCCTCGTGGGGCGGACGGGTGCACCGGCGAGCGGCTCGTTCACCCAGCACGACGCCGTCCGCAGCGCCCTCGCCGGGCTCGACGTCCCCGTGGTCGTCGACGTCGACTGCGGGCACGTGCCGCCGCAGCTCGCGCTCGTCGACGGCGCCCTCGCCGAGGTCGTCGTCGACCCGGCCGCCGGCGAGCGCCGCCTCGTCCAGCACCTGCGCTGACGCGGCGCGGCGCCCCGGCCCGCACGCGGGGGGTTGTCCGGTCCGTCCCGAGCCGTCAGGGTGTGCGGACCCACCGGGCCCTCGCCGGGGCCCGCGCCCCCGGAGCCCTTGGGAGCCAGCGTGTCCGCAGAGGTCGTCGGTCTGAGCCTGCTGGTGCTGGGGGTCGTCCTCCTCGTCGCCAAGTTCATCCGCATCCGGTCGAGGACGGCGCAGAAGCTCTTCCTGCCGAGCTCGATCATCGGCGGCTTCCTCGCCCTCGTGCTGGGGCCGGGCGTCGTCGGCGCGATCGCCCGCGCGATCGGGGGCGAGGGCGCGCCCCTCGCCGGCGGCGCCTGGCCCGAGGAGTTCCTCGAGGTCTGGTCCTCGCTGCCGGGCCTGCTCATCTCCGTCGTCTTCGCCACGCTCTTCCTCGGCGAGCGGATCCCCAAGGCGCGTCAGGCCGCCGAGCTCGCCGGCCCGCAGCTCGCCCTCGGCGTGACGATGGCGTCCGGCCAGTACGTCATCGGCCTGCTCCTCGCGGTGCTCGTCCTCGTGCCCCTGCTCGGGCAGAGCCCGCTCGTCGGCGCGCTCATCGAGGTCGGCTTCGAGGGCGGCCACGGGACGGCCGCCGGCCTCGGCTCCACCTTCGAGGAGCTCGGTTTCCCCGAGGGTCAGGACCTGGCGCTCGGGCTCGCCACCATCGGCGTCGTCTCGGGCGTCGTCGTCGGCATCGCGCTCATCAACTGGGGCGTGCGGACGGGGCGCGCCGAGGTGCTCGAGGCGGACGCGAAGACGTCGCTCGCCGAGCAGCGCGGGCTCTACGAGAAGGACGAGCAGAAGCCGGCGGCCATGCTCACGGTGCGCACGGCGTCGGTGGAGCCGCTGGCCATCCACTTCGCCGTCGTCGCGGTCGCCGTGCTCGTCGGCCTCGCCGTGCTCGAGGGGCTGCAGGCGCTCGAGGCCGCGCTGTGGGCCGACACCATCGAGCTCTTCGCCTACGTGCCGCTGTTCCCGCTCGCCATGATCGGCGGCGTCCTCGTCCAGAAGCTCGTGGACCGCTACGACACCACCGGCATCGTCGACCGCCAGATGATGCTGCGGATCCAGGGCATCGCCCTCGACCTGCTCATCATCAGCGCCCTGGCGACGCTGTCCCTGCAGGCGATCGCGTCGAACTGGGTGACGTTCCTGCTGCTCGCCGTCGCCGGCCTCGCCTGGAACATCGGCGTCTTCGTCTTCCTCGCCCGCCGGATGATCCCCCGCTTCTGGTTCGAGCGCGGGGTGGGCGACCTCGGCCAGTCCCTCGGCGTCACCGCCACCGGCCTCATCCTCATCCGGGTCGCCGACCCGCACGCCGCCACCCCGGCCATGGAGGCCTTCGGGTACAAGCAGCTCGCCTTCGAGCCCTTCTTCGGCGGCGGGCTCGTCACCGCGGCGGCGCTGCCGCTCATCGCCCAGCTCGGGCCCGTGCCGCTGCTCGTCGTCATGTCGCTGCTGCTCGTCGTGTCCGTCGGCCTCGGCGTGGGCGTCTTCGGGCGCCGCACGCCCGCGGAGGAGAGGGCCCGCGTCGCGGACGGGTGAGCGGGCGCGCTCCGCCGTCAGGCGTCCTCTCGACGGCTCCGCCCTCAGTCGTCGTAACGGCGGTACGTGGCCGCCATGCCGCCGGTCGGGTCGAGGCGCTCGAGGAGGGCGTCGGTGATGGCGACGAGCTGGTCGAGCTGCTCGGGCGTGAGCGCGTCGACGACGTGGTGGCGCACCGCGGCGACGTGGCCCGGCGCGGCCCGCTCCGTCGTCGCCCACCCCTCCTCGGTGAGGCCCACGTCGGTGGCGCGGGCGTCGTCGTCGGCCCGCCGCCGCACGAGGAGCCCGCGGGACTCCATGCGCCGCACCACGTTGGAGAGCCGCGGGAGCGTGGCGTTCGTCTGCTGCGCCAGCGCGCTCATGCGCATCGTCCCGCCCGGCGCCTCGGTGAGGACGGCCAGCACGAAGTACTCGAAGAGCGTGACGCCGCCGTCGCGCCGCAGCTGCCCGTCGAGCACCCCGGGCAGCACCTCCAGCACGGACGCCACGCGCACCCACGCCGCCAGCTGGCGCCGGTCGAGCCACTGCGTGCTCATGCCCCTCCTCCATGGTTGTCGCGACAACCGTAGCGGCGTACTGTCGGCCTCACTGGTTCACGCGACAACCTCTGGAGACCGCCATGCCGGACCGCCCGACCCCCTCCGCCGTCCTCGACGGCGCGACCGCGGCGCCCCGGCCCGCGCACGACCTCCTGCCCGGCGCGACGACGATGGACGCCGTCACCCTCCACGTCGCCGACCTCGCGGGGATGTCGGCGTACTACCGCGACGCGCTGGGCCTCGAGGAGCTCTCCGGCGACGACGCCCGCACCGCGACGGACCGCGGCGCACCGGGCGCGGCCGCGGGCGACGTCGTAGTGCTCGGCCGCGGGCGCACGGCGCTCGTCGTCCTCGTCCCCACCCCCGGGCTGCCCGCCCCCGCTCCGGGGCAGGCGGGCCTGTTCCACACGGCGCTCCTCTTCCCGGACCGCTCGGCGCTGGCCGACGTCGTCGCCTCGGCCGCCCGCCACCCGCGGTCCGTCTACGTGGGGTCCGCGGACCACCTCGTCTCCGAGGCCTTCTACTTCACCGACCCCGAGGGCAACGGCATCGAGCTGTACCGCGACCGCCCCCGCGAGGACTGGTCCTACCGCGACGGCCGGGTCGTCATGGGCGCCGAGCCGCTGGACCCGCGGGGCTTCCTGCGCGACCACCTCGTCGAGCGCCCCGCGACGAGCGCCGAGGTGGGTCACGTGCACCTCAAGGTCGGTGACGTCGCGACCGCGAAGGACTTCTACGTCGACGCCCTCGGCTTCGAGCTGACCGCCGAGTGGAACGGGGCGATCTTCGTCGCGGCCGGCGGGTACCACCACCACATGGCCATGAACAGCTGGGGCAGCCGCGGTGCCGGCGCCCGCGCGGCGACCATCGGGCTCGGGCAGGTCTCCGTCGTCGTCCCCTCCGCGTCCGACGTCGACGCCCTCGCCGAGCGGCTGCGGCGCCACGGCGTCGCCGCGCAGCACGACGGGCGCACCCTGCGCTTCGAGGACCCGTGGCGCAGCCTCCTCGAGGTCAGCGCCGCCGACGCGGCGTGAGGCGCGCCGCCGCCGTCGCCCGGACCCGTCCCGGGTGACGGGCGGGTGGGCTCGAGTCCGACGTCGTGCCTCGAGTCCGACGTCGCACGGGTCAGGACTCCTCCCCGGCCTGCGCACCGTCGGACTCGAGGCACGACGTCGGACTCGGCGGCGCGGGACCGGCTCGGGACTGCCTCAGGACCGACCCGCCACCCGGGCCACCGACGACGGCATGCTGGCCCCGTGGCGGTGCTGGGCGAGCTGGTGGTGCGCGGGACGACGGTCGTGCTGCGGGACGCCGTCGCCGGCGACCTCCCGGCGGTCGTGGCGATGCTCGCCGACGACCACCTCGGCGCCGCCCGCGAGGTCCTCGACAGGCCCGAGGACCTCGAGCCCTACCGGGCGGCGCTCGCCCGCGTCGACGCCGACGGGGCCCAGCAGGTCGTCGTCGCCGAGCGCGCCGGCGAGGTCGTCGGGACCCTCCAGCTGGGCGTGCTGCCCGGGCTCTCGCGCCGTGGCGCCACGCGGGCGCAGGTGGAGGCGGTCCGCGTGCGGGGCGACCTGCGCGGCACCGGTCTCGGGACGGCGCTGCTGCGCTGGGTGGTCGACGAGGCGCGCCGGCGCGGCTGCGCGGTCGTCCAGCTCACCACCGACGGCTCTCGGACCGACGCCCACCGCTTCTACGAGCGGCTCGGCTTCGTCGCCTCGCACCGCGGCTACAAGCTCCCCCTCCATGGCTGACGGCGAGGGACGCCGCGCCGCAGCGCGCCTGCGACCGGCCACCCCGGCCGACGCCGTCGCGCTGGCCGCCGTCCACCACGACGCCCGCGAGCAGGCGATGCCGTGGCTGCCGCGGCTGCACCCGCGCGAGGAGACGCGCGCCTGGTTCACCGACGTCGTCCTGCCGTCGCAGGTCGTGACCGTCGCCGAGGAGGACGGCCGCGTGGTGGCGCTCTCCGCCGTCCACGAGGGGTGGCTGGAGCAGCTCTACGTCGCGCCGGGCGCCCAGGGCCGTGGTCTCGGCAGCGCGCTCCTCGACGCCGCCCGGCGCGCGAGCCCGGCCGGGCTCCGGCTCCACGTCTTCGCCCGCAACGCCCGGGCCCGCGCCTTCTACGAGCGCGCCGGCTTCGTGCTCGTCGGGACGAGCGACGGCTCCACGACCGAGGAGGGCGAGCCGGACGCCACCTACGCCTGGTCGCCCGGCTGATCCGACCGGCGGGGCGCCGCGTCCGCCCCGGCTCAGCCCGCGGTCGGCGTCGCGTCGTAGCGGAGCCGGACGAGCTGCGAGCCCGGCAGCACCTGCGCGTCGAGCAGGCGCAGGCTCGCCGGCGGCCCGGCGTAGAGCCGGGCGCCCTCACCGGCGAGCCCCGCCCCCACGAGGACGACGAGCTCGTCGACGAGGCCCTGCGCCAGCAGGGGGTTCCACGTCGTCGCGCTGCCGAAGACGAGCAGGTCGCCGCCGTCGCCGGCCTTCAGCCGGGTGATCTCCGCAGGTGCGTCGTCGCGCCGGACGACGCGCGTCGTCGCGGCCCAGGGGGCGCCGGCGTCGACGACCGTCGTGTCGCTGACGACGAGCGCGTCCAGCGACGTCACGAGCCGCGCGATCTCTCGGTCGCGCTCTCCCGACGCCGCGTCCTGCGCCACGCCGGACCAGTGCGTCCAGTTGTCGGGGAACCACGTCGAGCCGTAGACGAGCGTCCCCGCCCGCCGCAGCAGCGCCAGGTTGTGGTCGTTGAAGGCGTCCTCGAAGGGCAGCACCGACAGGTCGCCCCCCGGCCCGACGTAGGCGCCGTCGAGGGAGGTGAGGACGGAGACGACCAGCCGGCGCACGGCTGCAGCCTCCTCCCGGGCGTCGCGGCGGGGCAAGGGACGGGAGAGGCGGACGTCGTCCCCACCACCGACCCGCCGTCACCCCACGTCAGCGAATCTCACGAAGGGTAGCCAAGCGGCGCGATAGGTGTTCTTCTTTGCCATGCGGGCTTCTCGCCCGTACCGCTGCCGTCGCGCCCTGCGCCGGGTGAGCGGTCACCACCACGGAAGGCGCCCCATGGACCCGAAGCGCACGCTCGCCCTGGCAGCCGCCCTGAGCCTCGCGGCTCTGCCGCTCGCCGCACCCGCGATGGCCTCGACGTCGAGCTCGACCGACCTCACGGGCTCGCTCACCCAGCTCAACGACTCGGGCGTCACCGCCGACGTCACCGGCTCGATCTCGGGCACCGAGCTGACCATCAGCATCACGCCGAGCGGCCTGCTCGCCGGCGCCCCGCACGCCCAGCACATCCACATCGGCGGGACGAACTCCTGCCCGTCGAACGACACCGAGGGCTCGGGCGCCGACGGCGCCCTCCAGGTGAGCGACGCCGCCGGCAGCTACGGCGCCATCGCCGTCTCGCTGACCACCGAGGGCGACTCCTCCCCCGACAGCGGCCTCGCCGTCGACCGCTTCCCGGTCGGGGACGCGTCGTACTCGCGCACCCTCGAGGTCTCGCCGGAGGTGGCCCAGCAGATCGCGGACGGTGACGGCGTCGTCGTCCTGCACGGCGTCGACCTCAACGGGTCGGGCAGCTACGACGGCGACGTCGTGTCCGACCTCGACCCCTCGCTGCCCGAGGAGGCCACCGACCCGGCCGCCTGCGGCACGCTCGACGTCGCCTCGATGGCGATGCCGGGCGGGGGCGCCGACGCCGGTGACGGCGGGACGGCCGGTGGCGTCCCCACGGCCTCGCTCGTCGGCGGCGCCGCGCTCGCCGCGGCCGGCGGCGCGGGCCTGCTCGCGCTGCGTCGCCGTCGCGGCCAGGAGGGCTGACCCGCACCACCTCACGGGGCGGTCACCGGTGCTCACGGGCACCGGTGGCCGCCCCGACCGTTGCCGGGGGGCCACGCGGTGGGCTCGCCGAGGTGTGGGGCGGACCGCGTCGACCCACGATGGCGCCATGGCGACGAGGCAGCAGCAGGTCCTGGGCGGCGCGATCGACGCGCTGCGGTTCGAGCCGCTCGGCAAGCGCGTGCGGGCGGCGCTCGGGGGCGGGGTGGTGCTCGACACGACGCGCGCCGTCGCCGTGTGGGAGCCGCGCCGCTTCCTGTGCCAGTACGCCGTCCCGGAGGAGGACGTGCGCGCCGACCTCGCGCCCGCCCGCGACCTCGCCGACGCTGCGCCCGCCGACGGGATGCTCGGCCCGGACGTCCCCTTCGCCGCGCACACCACGGGTGGGACGGCGCTCGACCTGTCCGCCGGCGGCGTCGTGCGCCCGGGCGCGGCCTTCCGGCCGGACGACGAGGACCTCGCGGGCCTCGTGCTCGTCGACTTCGACGCCCTCGGCCCCTGGTGGCACGAGGAGGAGGAGAACGTCGGCCACCCGCGCGACCCCTTCCACCGGGTCGACGCCCTGCCGAGCGCCCGCCGGGTGCGGGTCACGCTCGACGGCGAGCTGCTCGCCGAGAGCACCGAGCCGGTCGCCGTCTTCGAGGCGCAGCTGCCTCCTCGGTTCTACCTGCCGCGCGAGGACGTCGTCGCCGCGCTGCACGTCTCGTCGACGAAGACGGCGTGCCCGTACAAGGGCTGGTCGACCTACTGGTCGCTGCGCACCTCCTCCGGGCGCGTCGTCGAGGACGCCGCGTGGAGCTACGAGGAGCCGCTGCACGACGTCCTGCTGGCCGCCGGGCACGTCTGCTTCGACGACACCCTGGTCACCATGGAGGTCGACGCGACGGCGTGAGGGGCGCTACCCCACCGACCCCCTCAGGCCACCCGCGCCCCGCGGCGGGTCGCGCGGTCGGCGGCGCGGGCTCGGGCGCGGCGGCGCAGACGACGCAGGGCGCGCCGCGCCAGGTGGACCACGCCCAGGACGAGGGCGAGACCGACGAAGGACAGGAGCGCCCACGCCCACCCGTCTCCCGCGTCCTCGGTGACGCGGCCGGCGAGGACGACCACCGCCCACACCGCGCCCGCGACGAGGGGCACCGTCACCCACGGGGGCTCCATCGCGCGCCGCACGAGCGCCTCGCGCACGCGCGGGTGCACGTCCCGACGACGCTCCGCGAGCCAGGCGTTCGCTCCCCACGACACGACGGCGTGCGCCGTGAGCGCGGCGGACGTCGTCGCGACGACGTCGCCGGTCGTCGTCGCGGCGACGACGCCCGTCACGACGGGCACGAGCGCCAGCAAGGGGAACCACCGCGGCGCGGCGGGGCGAGACGTCGGACCCACCCGATGCCCTCCTCGTGCTCGTCCTCGAGCGGCAGCGTGCCGGACCGGGGGCGCCGCCGGAGGGCCTTCGGCGGACGTCACCCGCCCGAGCCGCCCGAGCGGAGGGGCGGTGGGGGCTCAGCCCAGCACCGGCAGCCGCCGCCCGACCTCGCCCCAGCCCCCGGGCACGGGCCGGCGACCGGCGCCGACGAGCACGGCCTCGACGTCGTCCGCCGTGGGCAGCGGGCCGCCGGCGAGCGCCTCGACCGTGGCCCGCGCGAGGGCGAGCGCCGACGACGGCGGCGCCTCGTCGACGAGCAGGTCGAGGTGGTGCACCGCGTGCTCGACGGCCCAGGTGGCGAGGAAGTCGCCGGTCGTGAGCACGTCGCCCTGGAAGACCTGACGGCCGTCGGGGACGGCGGCCCCCCGCAGGACCGCCGCCGCCACGTCGCGCAGGTGCGCGACGGCCGAGGACGGGCGGGCGTAGAACGCGGTGCGGCGGCGCTGCGCCATGAGCTCCGCGACAGGGTCCTCGGCGGCCGCGGCCGCCGCGAAGGCCCGCCAGTAGGTGGCGGCGTCGACGGTCGGCGGCTCCTCGGTGCGGGACACCAGGCCGCCCAGCACCTCGTGCCACCCCCCGAGGACGTGGACGACGACGTCGAGCCGCGTCCACCCGTGGCAGCGGGACGCACCGAGGAGGGCCGTCTCGTCGAGGCCCTCGACGGCCGCGAGCAGACCGCTGACGGAGTCGGCGAAGGCCGGGCGGGCGACGTCCACCGGCACCTGGAGGACCACGGGCAGGACGGTAGCGCTGAGGTCTGGGCACGGCGGGCCCGAAGCCCTACCGTTCGGGCCGTCCGCAGCAGCAGCCGGCCTCGGAGGTCGCGGTGTTCGGTCCCGGCACGTACTCGGAGCGCGAGGTGCTCGTCGGGCACCTCGAGGAGCACCTCGACGCGCTTCGCGCGGCGGCGCAGGGCCTCACCGAGGAGCAGGCGCGCGCCACCCCCTGCCGGAGCAGCCTGTCGGTCGGCGGGCTCGTCAAGCACGTGGCGCACGTCCTCGGCGGCCGCCTCGTCGCCGACGGCGCGCCCACCCCGGACGACCGGGCCCGCTTCGAGTCGAGCTTCGCGCTCGGCGACGACGAGACGCTGGCCGGCGCGGTGGCCGACCTCGACCGCGTCCGCGCCGAGCTCCTCGACCGCTGGCACGCCACCGACCCGGGCGGCGACGCCCTCGAGCCCCCGGCGCCGTGGTTCGGCCGGACGGAGCCGACGCCGTCCGTCGAGCGCTACCGGATGGTCCACCTCGTCACCGAGGTCGCCCGGCACGCGGGCCACGCCGACATCGTCCGCGAGCAGCTGGACGGCGCGAGCAGCACCTCGCTGCTGGCCGCCGTCGAGGGCTGGCCGGCGAACGACTTCGTCCAGCCGTGGCGGCCGCCCACCGACGGGTGACGACGGGGCCCCGGCACCACGGGGCCGGACGCCTCACCAGGCGATGCGCCCGAGCTCCCCGCGCAGCGCCGCCCCGCGCCGGGGCGAGACGTGCTCCACCCACGACACCCGCCCCTCGAGGTGGGCGCGGAAGCCCTCGCCCCGGCCGTCCCGGTCCTGCGACGCCGGGCCGTGCCGCACGCAGTTGTGGAGCAGGGCCCGCAGCGCGTCGGTCTCCCGGCGCCCGGCACCGGGACGGTCGTTGACGACGACGCCCGTGACCGACTGCCGCCGGTGGCGCGGCTGCACCCGCGTCTTGGCCTCGTTGACCCGGTAGCCCTCCTCGCGCACGACCCGGCGGACGCCCTCGAGAAGGGGGCCCGCGCGCCGGGCGACGTCGTCGCCGCCGGAGAGGACGAGGTCGTCGGCGTAGCGGGTGTAGACGGCACCGCAGGCCGCGGCGTAGGAGGACAGCCGGACGTCGAGCCGGTGCGCGGCCAGGTTGGCCAGGTGCGGCGATGTCGGCGCGCCCTGCGCGAGGTGCGGCTCGGCCAGCCACCGGCGCAGGAGGTGGCGGTCGGCGTCGCGCCCGCCGGGCGGCATGGCCGCGAGGACGCGGACGGGCGCGCGGGTCGTGCACAGGCCCGTCAGCACGTGCGCCACCGCCTCGGGCTGGCCGAGGGCGCGCAGCACTCGGAAGACCCGTCCGGCGGTCACCGCGGCGAAGAACGCGGTGAGGTCGGCGCGCACGACGACGGCCCGCCCGACGTGCTCGCGCGCGCCGCTCAGCACCCCGCGGCCGGGCACGAAGCCGTGGGCCGCGTCGTGGGCCGGGAGCCCCGCGAGCACCGCGTCCAGGACCGTGCGCTGCACCCGGCGCAGGCGCGGCGAGGGCACCTCGAGCAGCCGGGGGACGCGGCCGGGCCGCTCGACCCAGCGGTAGCGGTGCAGGTGCAGCGGGCCGGCGGGGGCGCGGCGCTGGAGCCCCCGGACATCGGCCATCCAGTCGAGGTGCCCGACGTCGAGGCCGAGCAGGTCGGCGAGGTCCCCGACGTCGTCGAGCGGCGCCGTCGGCCAGCGGGACCCGCCCGCGCGCGTGGCGACGACGGGGCGCGAGAGCACGGGGAGCGGATGCCCGCGCCGCTGCGCGCGCTCCTCGGCCCGGGCGAACGACGGGGCGCCCGCGACGACGGCGCCGAGGTACCGGGGAGCGTCTCGCGGCGGGCGCGGGCAGGTGGCGAGCACCTCGGCCGCGAGCGCCGGCAGCCAGCGGCGCCGCGGCCCCACGACGCGCGCCGCGGCGCGCGCGAGGGCGGCGGCGTCCCACGCGCCCTCGGCGAGCATCGCGTCGGCGAGGGCCTGCGCGACCGCGGGTCCCGTCGTCACGAGGCGGCGGGCCGCGTCGACGTGCTCAGCCCGACGGGAGGCGTGGACCCCGATCGACCGTGCGCGTGCTGCCGGCGTGCGGCGGCCCCCGACGACCTGTCCCGTCGTGCGGGCACCCGGCCGCGCGGAGCGCGGCGCGGTGCCTGCGGCGGGGTGTCGATCTCCTCCTGCAGCGCCCGGGGTAGCCCCGGACCCGCCGTCCCGGCTCGCGGGTCGGCGACCTCGCCGGGGAGCCACCGCACGCCCGCCACGCTAGCGACGACGGCGCCCTTGGCGAGGCACCTCGTCGACACATCGCCCTCCAGGGCCTCCTTCAAAGGCACTTCGTCGACACACCGCCCGGAGGGGGCCGTCCTCGGTGGCACGCCGCCGACACCTCGCCCCCTGGTGCCCGCGCCCCCGCCGGAGCACACTCCGGGCCGTGCCCCGCGAGCTGCAGGTGACGGTCGACTGCGCCGGCCCCGGGCGCCTGGCCGCCTTCTGGGCGCGGGCGCTCGGGTACGAGGTCCAGGCCCCGCCCCCGGGCTTCGCCTCGTGGGAGGAGGCGCTCGCGGCGATGGGCGTGCCGCCGGAGCGGTGGGACGACGCCTCCGCCGTCGTCGACCCGTCGGGCGTCGGCCCGCGCGTGTACTTCCAGCGCGTCCCGGAGGCGAAGCGGGGCAAGAACCGGCTGCACCTCGACGTCCGCGCCGCCCCGGGGCTCACCGGCGAGGAGCGGATGGTGGCACTCGAGCAGGAGGCCCAGCGGCTCGTGGCCCTCGGCGCCACCCGGCTCTCCCGCCACGAGCCCCGGCCGCCCCTCGACGCCGGCCACGTCGTCATGGCCGACCCGGAGGGGAACGAGTTCTGCCTCGACTGAGGGGGCGCCGACCCCGCCGTGGGCGCGGTCGCGCGCACACCGACCTGCGGAAGGGGCGGTGACGCACCGTCGCCGCAGGTCAGAGGCGTGCGCGGGCCTCGAGTGAGGCGTTGCGCAGGTCGCCGTGCGCCAGGTCCTCGGCGGGAGCCGCCGGGCTCAGGCGGACCCCGCCTGCTCGGCAGCCCACGCGGCGACCCGGCGGGCGCTCTCCTCCTCGGACAGGTCCTCCACGCGGGACATCACCGACCACCGCACGCCGAAGGGGTCGAGCAGCGAGGCGTAGCGGTCGCCGGAGACGAAGGTCATGAGCGGCTCCCGCACCGTCGCCCCGGCCTCGACGGCGCGGGCCACCAGCGCGTCGGCGTCGGCGCAGTAGAGGCCGAGCGAGTAGCAGGCCCCCTCCTCGGGCGCCGGGACGAGGCCGAAGTCGGGGCTCGGCTCCCCCAGCTGCAGGTGGCCGTGCCCGAGGTCGAGGTCGGCGTGGACGACGACGCCGCCCATCTCGGTGACGTCGACGACCCGCGCGCCGAAGGCCGTGCGGTAGAACTCGACCGCCTCCGCGGCGCCGCGGAGGGCCAGGAAGGGCGTCAGGCTCGTCGCGCCGTGCGGGACCCCGTCGGTGGTGTGCTCGCCCGTCACGCCGGGGCGCGGGATGTCGGAGGGGCTGTCGTCGGTGGGCTGCTCATCAGGCATGGCGTGACCGTAGGGACGCCGCCGCACGGGCGTCTTGGAGATCTGCGACGAGGTCCGGAGGGTGCGGTGGCCGAGCTCGAGGACCGCCGCGGCGTCCTGTTCCCCGGGCGCCTGCCCGTCTTCGCGCGCGAGGCCGCGCCGGCGGCGCTCGCCGACCGCGTCCGCTGGTGCTGGGTGCCCCGCTGGGACCTGCCGCCGGGCGAGATCTCGCGCCAGCACCTGCTGCCCTTCCCCGCGGCGAATCTCGTCGTCGGCCCGGACGGGGTGGAGCTGGCCGGGCCGACGACGCGCGCCTCCCACGTCGACCTCGAGGGCGCCGGCTGGGTCGTCGGGGCCCTGCTGCGCCCGGCGGGCCTGGCGGCGCTGCACCCGCGCCCCCGGGAGCTGCGCGACACGACCGTGCCGGTGGCGGCGCCGGACCTGCAGCGGGACGTCGCCGCGGCGATGGCGCGCCCCGACGAGGACGCCGGCCGCCGGAGCGCCGTGGCGGCGCTCCTCGCCTGGGCGGAGGAGCACCTGCCCGCCCCGGACGAGGTCGGGCGCCTGGCGAACGCCCTGGAGGACGTCGTCGCGGCCGACCGCGCCCTCGTGCGCGTGGACCAGCTGGCCCGGCGCCTCGGGGTCTCGACCCGCGCCGTGCAGCGGGCGGCCGAGCGCTGCATCGGGCTGCCGCCGCTCGCCGTCATCCGCCGATACCGCCTGCAGGAGGCGGCGCAGCGGCTGCGCGAGGAGCCGGGGACGACCGTCGCGCAGGTGGCGGCCGAGCTCGGCTACGCCGACCAGGCGCACCTGGCGCACGACTTCCGCGCCGTCCTCGGCCGCACGGCCCGCGACTACCGCTCGACCTCGCGCGGCGACGGACCCTGAGGCGCGGCAGCGCCCCCGGCGACGGGCGGGGTCAGGTGGTGCTGCGCCCCAGGACGGTGCCCGGCACGGCCCCCGGGACGGGGAGCGCGGTGAACCCGAGGCGCGCGTAGAAGGCGCGGGCGCGGGTGTTCTCCGCGGCGACGCCGAGGTGGACCGCCCGTGCGCCCGCCCGGCGCGCCGCCGCCAGGAAGGCGTGCACGAGCGCCCGCCCGTGCCCGGCGCCCTGGTGGGAGGGCAGCAGGTCGACGTGCAGGTGCGCGGGGTGGTCCGCGAGCTCGCGCACCAGCAGGCGCTCGGGGTCGTGGTGGAGCGCCAGCACCTCCTCGTCGGGCGTCCTGGGCGGCGAGGGCGGCACGGGCCGCCGGCTGCCCAGGCGGGGGATCCACACGTCGCGGTAGCCGCGCACGAAGCGCACCGTCGAGGCGGTGCCCACGCAGTAGCCGACGGCGCGCCCGCCGTCGTCGAGCACGAAGGCCAGCTCGGGCTCGAGGTGCAGGTAGGGCCCGAGCCACACGTCGCCGAGCAGGTCGTCGTCCCCGTGCCGGCCCCGCGCGTCGCCGCCGGCCGCGCCCGTGCGCACGCAGACGTCGTAGAGATCCGCCCGGTCCTGCTCGCGGTAGGGCCGCACGACGGCGGCCGCGGGCCCGCTCGCGGCGCCGGCGGCCGAGGCGCCGGCGGTCAGCTCGTCACCGCCTCGACGGCGGCGCGCTCGACGGCCAGGCCGTCGACGTAGCGCCGCAGGAAGGCGTCGAAGCCCGCGACGTCGTCCGGGTCGGGCTCGACCGTCTCGATCCGCGCCCCGGCGACCACCCGCTCGGCGACGTACTCGGCCAGCGACAGCCCGCCGTCGCGCCCCGCCGCTCGGTCGGCGGCGTAGGTGGCGAGGACGGCCGCGCCCCACGCCCCGCCCTCGGAGGCCAGGTCGCCCACCGACACCGGCGCGCCGATGGCCGCGGCGAGGTGGCGCTGGGCGACGCCCGGCGTCGCGAAGACGCCGCCGTGGGCGAACATCCCGTCGAGGCGGACCCCCTCGCCGGCCAGCACGTCCATGCCGATCTTCAGCGTCGCGAAGGCCGCGTAGATCTGGGTGCGCATGAAGGTCGGCAGGTCGAAGGGCCGCCCCGGCGTCCGCAGGAAGAGCGGCCTGCCCTCCTCGAGCTCGGTGATGGGCTCGCCGGACAGGTAGTTGTAGGCGAGCATCCCGCCGCCGTCGGGCGCCCCGTCGAGCGAGGCGCGGAAGAGCGCCCCGAAGACCGCCCCGTCGTCGGCCGGGGCGCCGAGCGCCGCGGCGAACTGCTGGAAGAGGCGCGCCCACGCGTCGAGCTCGCTGGCCCCGTTGTTGCAGTGGACCATCGCGACGGGATCGCCAGCGGGGGTGGTGACGAGGTCCAGCTCGCGGTGCACCCGGGCGAGCGGCCCCTCGAGGACGACCATCGCGAAGATGCTCGTGCCGGCGCTGACGTTGCCGGTGCGCGGCGCGACCGAGCCGGTGGCGACCATGCCCGTGCCCGCGTCGCCCTCCGGCGGGCACACGAGCGCACCGGGCTGCAGCGCGCCGGACGGGTCGAGCAGCCGGGCGCCGGCCTCGGTGAGCTCCCCCGCGCCCTCCCCGGCGACCGCCACGCGCGGCAGCACGTCGGCGAGGGAGACGGCGACGCCGTCGGGCAGCGCCTCGTCGAGCAGGCGCTGCGCGGTGGCGAGGCGGTCGGCGTCGTAGCCCGGGACGCCCCCGGCGGACGCGACCGGGAAGACGCCGCTGGCGTCTCCGACGCCGAGCACGAGCTCACCGGTCAGGCGTCGGTGCACGTACCCGGCCAGGGTCGTGACGGCCGCGAGCTGCGACAGGTGCTCCTCGCCGTCGATCGCCGCCTGCACGAGGTGGGCGACGGTCCAGCGGTGCGGCACGTTGAAGTCCATCGGCCCGGACAGGCGCTCCACGGCCTCGCCCGTGCTCGTGTTGCGCCACGTGCGGAAGGGCACGAGCAGCTCGTCGTCGGCGTCGAGCGCCACGTAGCCGTGCATCATCGCCGAGACGCCCAGGGCGCCGAGGCGCTCCAGGACGACCCCGTGCCGCTCGCGCACCTGCGCGGCGACCGCGCCGAACGCCGCGGCGACGCCGTCCCAGACGTCCTCGAGCGCGTACGTCCACCGCCCGTCGACGAGCTGGTTCTCCCACGAGGACCCCCCCGAGGCCAGGACCTCGCGGTCCGGGCCGACGAGCACCGCCTTGATCCGGGTCGAGCCCAGCTCGAGGCCCAGGGCCGTCCTCCCCGAGGTGATGGCCTCTGCTGCGTCCGTCGTCATCGCCGGTCCTCCCGCGGTCCTCGTCGTCCGTGCGCCGCGGGCCATCATGGCGGCGACGACGGCGACGGGGCGCCCCCGGGTCGACCTCGCGTCAGCCCCGGGCCGCGAACTCCTCGGCCATGGCGGCCTGCTGGGCGAGCACCTCGGCGATGCGGGACTGGACCGCGTCCATCCGGCTGATGATCTCGCTCGTCTCGTGGATGCCCGAGGACACCGCCACGCTGCTGGCCTGGATGGTGCGGACCTGCTCGGCGACCCGCTCGGTGGCGGCGGCCGTCTCGCGGGCCAGCTCCTTGACCTCGCCCGCGACGACGGCGAAGCCGCGGCCGACCTCGCCGGCGCGGGCCGCCTCGATCGTCGCGTTGAGCGCGAGGAGGTTCGTCTGCGCGGCGATCTTGGAGATGATGCCGATGACGTCGCTGATGGCCGCCGAGGCGCTCGCGAGCGCGTCGACGTCGGTCGTCAGGGTCGCGGTGCGCGCGACGGCGGCGCCCGCCACCGCGTGCGCGTCCTCCGTGGCGCCCCGCACCTGCGAGACGGTGCCGAGGAGCTCCTGGGCCTTCTCCTCGTCGTACTGCAGGCGGCGCAGGCGCTCGAGGTGCTGCGACAGCAGCTGCTGGACGTTGCGCAGCGCCGAGGCGCGCGACTCGGAGAGGTCGCTCTCCTCGGTCGTGAAGAAGTCCATCGTCGCGACGACGCGGTCGTCGACGAGCACGGGCAGGCACACGCCCGAGCGGACGCCGGCGCGGCCGGCGGCGGGGGCGCGGACGCAGTCGGTGAGGCGGCTGAGGTCGCGCACGTGCACGAGGTCGCGCGCCCTCCACGCCCGGCCGGCGAGCCCGACGCCCTCGGCGAAGGTCGCCGAGCGGGTGACCTGGCGGAACTCGTCGCCGGCGGAGCCGGACTCGACGGCGAAGCGCAGCACGTCGCCGTCGACGACCCAGAAGGAGCCGTAGACCCAGCCGAAGGCGTCGCGCACCGTCTCCAGCGCCGTCGTGATGGCCGACGCCTCGTCGCGGGTCGCGGTGATCCGGCTGACGACCGTCGTGACGGCGAGGCGCGACGCCGAGACCTCGGCCAGCTCGGCGGCCACGAGCGCGCGCTGGCGCGCCTGGGCCGTGATGCGGCCGATGGCCTCCCACTTCTCGGCGCGGGCGCCGAAGAAGGGCAGCTGCTCGCGCGTGTAGAACTCCTGGACGGCGACGACGTCCCCGCCCTGCAGGACCGGCAGGGCGCACCCGCCCGTGGCGCCTGCGCCCACCGCCGCCTGCCACCGCTGGCACGAGGCGCTGGCACCGTCGCCCGTCGCGACGACGGGCCGGCGCGTGCGCACGGCCTCGCCGAGCAGGCCGTCGGTGCGCCGCAGGACGCGCGCGCCCCCGGCCGCGGTGGCGAGGGCGCCGACGAGCTCGCCCGCCTCGTGGGCGAGCGCGAGCGTGCCGTCCGGCGTCGGCAGCCACACGGCGCCGTACGTCAGGTGGAGGGCCGGCACGAGGGCCCCGATGATCCGCGCGTGGGCGTCGGCCTCGTCGGCCACGCCCTCGTCGAGGACCTGGAGGACCTTCTCGAGCGCCTCGACGTCGCGGGGCATCGGCGCAGGAGCAGCGGCAGCGTCGCGGTGTCGTCTCACCCCCGTCACGTCGTCGCCCGGGGTACTCGACTTGACCCGTGCGGGGAGACCAGCCCGGTCGCCGTTGCTCCGACCGGGTGACGGCGGCCGCCCGGCCGGGGTGACGGCGGCCGCCCGGCCGGGGTGACGGCGGCCGCCCGGCCGGGGTGACCGCCGTCCTGCTCCGGCGAGCAGGAGCCGCGCCCCGGACCTACCGTCGGGCACCCCCGCGACGGCGCGGGGGTCGAGGAGGAGCAGTCATGAGCATCGTCGACAGGCTGATGGGCACCGCGAAGCAGGCCGCGCGGGGCGGCGCTCGCGGAGCGGCGTCCGGCGCTGGCGGGGCCGGGCGCCGCACCGGTGGCGCACCGAGGA
>NZ_JABEMA010000139.1 GCF_013004605.1 Pseudokineococcus marinus | reverse complement strand
CCCGCCGCGTCAGCGGCCTCGCCGGCCCGCTCGGCGACGTCGTCGCCGCCCTCGTGCCCCTGCGCCCGCTCGACCAGCCGGCGGCCGCGGCTGCCGAGGTCGTCGACGACGACCTGGGTGCGGCTCGCCACCTCCAGCCCGCGCGCCACGACGACCGCGGGAGCGCCCTGGAGCCGCTCGGCGACGGCGCGCGCCTCGCCCGCGTAGTCGCGGGTGAGGATCTCCTCGCGGCGGCTGCGTGCCCGCTCGTGCAGGCCCTTGGCCTGCTCGGCGGCCACGTCGGCGACGCCCGCCAGGACGTAGCCGAGGTCGAGCGCGCTGCGGCGCAGGTCCGGCGTCAGGGCCATGGGTTCCTCCTCGGACCGGTGGTCCCACCGGTCGGCGTCAGACGGTCGGGGTGCGGGTGGTCGGACGGGCGGTCAGCACGTCGCGGCGCCGGACCGGGGCTGGGCCTCAGCGGCTCAGCGGCTGGAGCCGCCGTCGGCGGGCGGGGGGTGGGAGGCGGCCAGGTCCTCGGCCGCCGGCTCCTCCGGCACGACGAGCGACGCGTCCTCGGCCACGGCCCTCGGCGTCGGTGCGCGGCGGCTGGTGCTGCGCCCGGTGGTCCGTCCGGCGGTGGGTCCGCTCGGGCGACCGGTGGTGCCTGCGGTGCGGGCCGGTGCACCGTCGTCCGACCCCGCGGCGGTGGCGTCGGCCTTCGCGTCCGGTCCTTGACGCCCCGCACGGGCGGACGGGCGACGCGTCGTGCCGCCGGTCGACCGAGCGGCGGGGCGGGAGGACGGGGCGCGCCTCCGCGGGGCGCGGGCGGGCGTCGCGTCCTCCTCCGCCTCGGCTCCCGCGAGCGGCTCCGCCTCCGGCGTCGTGCCCGCCGCGGTGGCCGGACCCTCCGCAGCGCCTCCCGCCGGCACCTCGGAGCGCGAGTTCTCGGACCGGAAGGTCGCGTAGATCTCCAGCAGGACCTCGCGCTGGCGCTCCGAGAGGTAGGGGTCGGCGAGGACGGCGGCGCGCACCTCGCCGTCGTCGCCGGGGCGGTGCTCGTCGAGCAGCCCGGCGCGGACGTAGAGCGCCTCGGCCGAGATCCGCAGGCCGCGGGCGATCTGCTGCAGCACCTCGGCGCTGGGGCGGCGGAGCCCGCGCTCGACCTGGCTGAGGTAGGGGTTGCTCACGCCCGCCGCGGCGGCGAGCTGGCGCAGCGACAGCTGCGCGGACTCGCGCTGCTCGCGCAGGAACCCCCCGAGGTCCCCGACGGCTCCCACGGCCCCGCCGACGCGGCCCACCTCGACGCCCAGCACCTTGGTCACGACGTCATGGTGCTCGCTCGTGCTTGCTGCGGCAAGCGCCCGGCGAGCAGCCGCCCCGCCAGTCGTGCGACGTGTGCGCCGGACGGGTGCGCTCGGCCGGGGAGCCGCCCGCGGTGGGGCGCCGGGCCAGGCGCCAGGGGGGAGGTCAGGCTGCCGGCGACGCCAGGCCTCAGCAGAGGTCAGGCGGCGGAGGAGCGGGCGTCGGCCTCGCGACGCAGGAGGCGCAGCACCTCGAGCACCCGGCCGCGGTCGCCGGTGAGGCGCTGCTCGAGCGTGGAGAGCAGGGCCGCGTGCTCCTCGAGGTCGGAGTCGTCCAGGGAGCCGAGGTCGCTGAAGCGGATGTCGGCGAAGGCCCGCTCGGCGTCGCGGTGGTAGACGCCCGCGTTGCTGGGGACGACCGGCATGTCGCGGGCGTCGACGACCTCGCGCGCCGCGTCGTCCTGCCTGCCCGGCGCGTCCTCCGGCGCCGGGCGCAGCAGGGCGGCGACGAGCCCGGCGACGATCTCGTCGTCGCTGCGCTCGCCCAGCCCGGCGCTGCGCTCGGAGCGCTCGCGGCGCGCCCGCTCGGAGAGGAGGAGGGCGAGGCGGCCGTCGACGAGTCGCCGCGTGTAGGCGAGGTCGGCCTCCTCGGCGATGGCCAGCTCGCGGCGCTCGCGCAGCTCGGCGTCCCCCAGGTCGGCCAGGCCCTCGACGAACGAGGGCGAGAGCACCCGGTCGATGCGCCGCGAGCCCCCCTCGCGGTAGCCGGTGAGCGCTGCCGGGGCCGTGCCGGCGCCCTCCGCCGTCGTGCCGCCCTCGCTGGTGCCCCCGGTCATCCCGCCACCTCGCCCGTCGTCGCCGCGCGGAGACCCGCGCGAGTGCAGCGGGCCACCAAGTGCCACCCAGCGTAGCCATCGGAGCCGGACGACGGGCGCGGTCCCCGGCGTCGGGAGATGCTGGCGCGCATGCCCGCGATGTACCGCGTCGACGTCGTCCTCTCCTTCTCGGCGCCCGTCGCCGTCGAGGAGGTCGAGCGCCTGGGCGCCGACCTCGAGCTGCCCCTGCCGCGGTTGGCCACGGGCGAGCCCGACCCGGGGGCCCGCGACGTGCGGGTCGACGAGGACGGGGAGGGGGCCGACCTCGTGCTGCTCGTCGAGGCGGAGACCGACGTCGAGGCCCGCGAGGCCGTCGAGCGCGCCGTCACCGAGGCCCTGGCCCGCGGGCCGTGGGACGAGGGCTCGGCGCGCGTGGACCTCGTGCGCTCGACCGCCGCCTACGACCTGTCCTAGTCCGGCTCCCGTCGCGCAGGCGGCGAGGGGTCGTCAGGGGCGCACGCCGGCGTCAGTCGCCGTCGGGGCGGACGGCGGGCCTGCGGCGACGTGCCCGTGGTCATCAGCGGCGAGCCGTCGGTGCACGGTGCTCCGCCCCGTCGAGCGACCGACCGACGAGGTGGACCGGTCGCCGACGCCGCGCTGTCGTGAGGCTCCACGTGGGGCGCCTGCTCGGGACGAGCCGGTGGGGTCCTGCGGGACGCGCCCCCCGCGTGGCGTCGACCTGCGCCCTCGGACAGAAGGTCGACCGCCGGGGACGGGTCAGCGCCCTCCGAGCGCTCGTGCCGAGGCGCGCCAGAGCCCCTCGACCGGTCCTCGCCCTGCTCGCCGCACCCAGAGGTGGGCGGCGAGCACGACGGCAGCGGCGACGAGGGCGAACAGCAGGAGGGTGCCCGGGACGCGCAGGTCGGGACCGAGGCGCGTGGCGAGGCCGAGGCCCCAGCCGTAGCAGAGCGCGGCCGCCAGCAGGTTCTGCAGCACGTAGCAGCTGAGCGCCGTCCGGCCGACCTCGGCGAGCCGGCGGCCGAGGGGCCCGAGAGCCGACCGTCGGTGGACCACCTCGACGACGAGGGCCAGCAGCCCGAGGGCGACGACCGGGGCGGTGCCGTAGCGGGCGAGCACCAGCCTTGCTGTCCCGCCGAGCAGGCCCAGCGCCAGGTCGGCGACCAGGGCCGCTGCGCCCAGGGCGAGCAGCCGGGCCCGCAGGCGAGTCCCACGGTCGTCGAGCACGCCGGCACGCACCAGCCGCGCCCCGAGGAGGAAGGCCGCGATCGACAGCGCCTGGATGAAGACCGGCTCGAGGCGGAAGAGCGCCAGGTTCTCGAGGCGGAAGAGCACGAGGTCACCGAACGAGCCGTCGGCGTAGGGGTTGGGGTCCAGACGCGGGTCCACGTCGTCCGGGCTGGCTGCGGTGAGCAGGGCCGTCGTGACGAGCGCCAGGAGCGCCCCGTGGACGGCGGCCGCGCCGACGAGCCACCGGCGCTGAGCGCGCTCGCTCGTCGCGAGCAGGGCCGCGACGACCACTGCCGTGACGGCGTAGCCCATGAGCACGTCGAACTCGGCGACGAGCAGGTAGTGCAGGAGCCCGTCGAGCCCCAGCAGGAGGGCGCGCACCCAGTACCGACCCGGCCACGGCCGGCCGGTGTGCGCTGCTGACCGCCGCTGGAGCTCGAGCCCGACGCCGAACATGAGCGTGAGGAGCCCGAGGAACTTGCCCTGTGCGAGCTGCTGGGCCAGCAGCTCGACCGCCCTCCAGCCCGGCGGGGTCGCCGCGGCGTCGGTGCCGCCGCCGAGGTAGCCGACGAGTCCCTGCGGGTCGGTGAAGATCCAGATGTTCGTCGCCAGGGTCCCGAGGATGGCGAGGCCGCGGGCGACGTCGAGTGCGACGACCCGCGCGCCGGCGCCGGGGCCTTCCGACGGCTGCGGGGGTGCTGGCATGGCCCGGAGCGTAGCCATACGAGCGTATGGCCGGTGGTGGTCGCGCGCTGTGGTGCCACGATGCAGGCGTGGCCGCGCCGTCCGAGGAGCTGCTCGACGTCGTTGTCGGGCTGCTGGCCGAGCACGGCTTCGAGGGGCTGAGCATCCGGCGCGTCGCCGCTCGCGCGGGTGTCTCGATCGGCGCCGTCCAGCACCACTACCCGACGAAGGACGCGTTGCTCGCCGCCGCGATGCGCCGCGTCGACGACCAGGTCAGTGCAGAGCTCGCCGGGCGCGTGCAGCGGGCGCGGACGCCCGGTGAGGCGCTGCGCGCGGTCAGCGAGGGGCTGGTGCCCGCGGGGCCGGAGGAGCGCCCGGCCGCTGTCGTGTGGCTGGCGCAGGTGGCGCGCGCGGCGGTCCACGAACCCACGGCCGTCGGCTACCGCGCCTCCTGGCAGCGCGTCGAGGACGCGCTGTCGCGGTTGATCGCCGCGGCGCGGCCCGGACTGCGCGCCGAGCAGGTGCGGGACGAAGCCGCCGTGCTGCTGGCGCTGCTCGACGGCCTCGCCACCGCCCGGGTGGCCGAGCCGGACCGCGTGACCGGCGACCGGGCGCGCCGCCTGGTGGGCCGGCACCTGGACGCGCTGCTGACGCCGACCGGCGACCGGACGTGACCGGAAGCGTCGCGGTGCGACGTCTCGGCCATCACGTCAGTGCGCTGACGCCCATCGCCGACGTCGCCGCGAGCAGGCGTCCAGGGGTGGCTGTCGGTGGTGGCCCGCACACTCGCAGCCCATGACGCCACGTCCGTCGACCGGCGCCGTGTCCCTGGTGGCCGGCGCCACCAGGGGCGCCGGCCGCGGCATCGCCGTCGAGCTCGGTGCTGCTGGTGCGACCGTCCACGTCACCGGCCGCACCACCCGCCAGCGGGCGTCGGAGTACGCCCGTCCCGAGACGATCGAGGACACCGCCGACCTGGTCACCGCCGCCGGCGGCACCGGCATCGCCGTGCCCACCGACCACCTCGTCCCCGACCAGGTCGCCGCCCTCGTCCAGCGCATCAGCACCGACCACGGCCGCCTGGACGTCCTGGTCGACGACGTCTGGGGCGGCGAGCTGCTCACCGCCCCCGACACCCCGGTGTGGGAGCACTCCCTCGACGACGGGCTTCGGATGCTGCGCCTGGCCGTCGACACGCACCTGATCACCGCGCACCACGCCCTGCCGCTGCTGACCCGGCACCACGGCGGCCTGGTCGTCGAGGTCACCGACGGCACCGAGGAGCACAACGCCTCCCGCTACCGCCTCAGCGCCTTCTACGACCTCGCCAAGAGCGCCCCGATCCGGCTGGCCAGGACCTGGGCCCACGAGCTCACCGGCTACGGCGGCACCGCCGTGTGCGTCACCCCGGGCTGGCTGCGCTCGGAGATGATGCTCGACGCCTTCGGCGTCACCGAGGACACCTGGCGCGAGGCCTGCGTCCGCGAGCCCCACTTCGCCATCTCCGAGACCCCCCGCTACCTCGGCCGCGGCGTCGCCGCCCTCGCCGCCGACCCCGACCGGCACCGGTGGAACGGCCGGTCCACGTCCTCGGGCGACCTCGCCCGCGTCTACGGGCTCACCGACCTCGACGGCTCCACCCCCGACTGCTGGCGCTACCTCGTCGAGGTCCAGGAAGCCGGGCGCCCCGCTGACACCACCGGCTACCGCTGAGACGCGCGCGCCGTTCCGCACGCCCATCCCGAGTGGGACGGCCGCGGGGGAGCGGCGCGGTCGAACGCTGTCCGTGCGGCGCGCTGAGCCGTACTCTCTTGACGACAAGTATCTCGACGTCGAGACACCCCGGGGTGACGACCGTGATCCACCACGTCCAGCTCGCCTGCCCACCCGGCTCCGAGGAGGCCTCCCGTGCCTTCTACGCGGGCGTCCTCGGCCTGGTGGAGATCCCCAAGCCCCCCGTCCTGGCCGCCCGCGGCGGCTGCTGGTTCCGCGGCCACGGCATCGAGCTCCACCTCGGCGTGGAGCAGGACTTCCGCCCCGCCCGCAAGGCCCACCCCGGCCTGCTCGTCGCCGACCTCGACGCCTGGGCCGACCGCCTGGCCGCGGCCGGCTACCCCGTCGACCGTGACGACGACTTCCCGGGCATGCGGCGCTTCTACAGCCACGACCCGCACGGCAACCGGCTGGAGCTCCTCGAGCCCCTGTCCGCACGACCGCACGCGGGTGAGGGCATCGACTTCGCCGACCCCTCCAGCGCCCGGACGTACTCCGGCCGGACCGCCGACCCGTCCTGGGTCGGAGCGCTGACCGCCCTCGTCGACCCCGCCGGCGCCGACGTCGTCGACCTCGGCTGCGGAGGCGGCACCTACGTCCGAGCCCTGCACGACCTCGGCGCGCACAGCGTCACCGGCGTCGACTCCAGCACGCCGGTCCTCGAGCAGGCCCACGCCGACCACGGGCACCTGACCGGTGTGCGCTTCCACCACGCCGACGCCACCAGCACCGGCCTGCCGGACGCGAGCGCCGACCTCGTCCTGGCCCGCGCCCTGGTCCACCACCTGCCCGACCGCGCAGCCCTCGCCCGTGAGGCTGCTCGGCTGCTGCGCCCGGGCGGGACCCTCGTCGTCCAGGACCGCACCGCCGCTGACGTCACCCAGCCAGCAGGACCGCACCACCTGCGGGGCCACCTGCTCGAGCTGGCCCCGCAGCTCCTGCCCGTCGAGGTCGGACGCCGGCCCGACGCCGGCGCCCTCCTCCAGGCCCTCGAGAGCGCCGGGCTCACCGGCGCCACGCCCCGCACGGTCTGGGAGACCCGCGCCCACCACCCCGACCGCGAGAGCTACCTGGCCGGGATCGCCACGCGGACCGGCCGCTCCCTCCTGCACCACCTCACCGACGACGAGCTCGACCAGCTCGTCCACGACCTGCGGGACCGGCTGCCCGACGAGCCCCTCGTCGAGCGAGACCGCTGGACCCTCTGGGCCGCGACCAAGCCGTGACCCAGCGCGCCGGTGGGCGATCGGCGACGAGGCCGGTCCTGGGTCTCGGACGGCGGGGGGCACGCAGGGTGGAGCCACGGAGGAGGACGGGCGCTCGAGCTGGGGAGGGACCGTGGTCGTGAGGCGTCCGGCGTCGCTGCTGGCGTGCGGGCCGAGGCACTCCCTCGGCGTGCGCGTCGACGGGACGGTGGCGGCCGCGGGGGACGGCGCGGCCGGGGAGTGCGCCGTCGAGGGCTGGGGCGACGTCGTCGCGGTCGCGGCGGGGAGCGTGCACGCCGCGCGGAACACGGGGCGCTCGCACTCGGTGGGGCTGCGCGCGGACGGGACGGTGCTCGCCGCCGGGTGGGACGCCCACGGCCAGTGCCAGGTCGCCGCCTGGCGCGACGTCGTGGCCGTCGCCGCGGGCTGGCGGCGCTCGGTCGGTCTGCTCGCCGACGGGCGGGTCGTCGCCGTCGGCCGCGCGGCGGAGGGCGCGTGCGACGTCGCCGCGTGGCGGGAGGTCGTCGCGATCACGGCCGGCGACTGGCACACCGTGGGCGTCCGCGCGGACGGCACGGCCGTCGCGACCGGCGTCGACCGGTTCGGCCAGTGCGCGGTGCAGGGCTGGGGCCAGCTGGCCGACGTGGCGGCCGGGTACCTCCACACCGTGGGCCTGCGGCGCGACGGCGCCGTCGTGGCCACGGGGCGCGGTGACGCCGGTGCGGGCGACGTCGCCGGCTGGCGGGACGTCGTCGCCGTCGCCGCGGGCAGCCACCACACCGTGGGCCTGCTCGCGGACGGGACCGTCCGCGCGGCGGGCGCCGACGACCACGGGCAGTGCGCCGTCGGCGGCTGGCGGGACGTCGTCGCCGTCGCGGCGGGGGCGGCGCACACCCTCGGGCTGCGGGACGACGGGAGCGTGCTGACGGCTGGCGACGACGCC
>NZ_JABEMA010000138.1 GCF_013004605.1 Pseudokineococcus marinus | reverse complement strand
GTGACGGGGGGCAGGTCGCGGGGACGGGCGTCACCTCGCCGGCCTGCTCCACCGTGACGTCGTCGAGCGCGCCGAGCTCGTCGTCGTGGGTCACCTCGCCCGGTCCGCCACGCTGCTGCAGGTCGCCGAGCCGTCGCCCGAGCACCCGGCGGCGGCGACGTCGGACCAGGGTGCCGACCACTCCGGCGTCCGGCGGGCCGCCGAGGGCTTCCTGCACGGCAGCGGCCCGGTGGACGGCCGAGATGTGCTCCGTCCCTGAGACGGTGGCGGGCCCCAGGGCGCACCGGTGTCGACGACGAGGGCGGCGCCGCCGGCGGGGGGCGGGTGCGCCAGGCGCGCGAGGACAGGTCGGTCAGCCGTCTGGAGGCCGTGGAGAGGGCGGCGGCGACGCTGCCGTGACCCACCCGGGCGCCCGGGCGCCGGGGCGTCAGCCCGTGCGGCACCGGGCCACGTCGGCCCGCTGCAGGCCGGCGCTCCTCAGGCCGAGGCGTCCCACCGCAGCGGTGGACGCTCGGGGAAGAGGGCCGCGTGCAGGGCTGACGCCTGCGCGCGCCAGAAGACCCGTGAGACGTGCTTGCTGGGGAAGAGCGCGTCGAAGCCGTGGAAGGCCCCCTCGACGACGTCCAGGGCGCACGCGACACCCGCCTCCCGCAGCCGGTGCGCGTACCGCACGTCCTCGTCGTGGAAGAGGTCGAGCGTGCCGACGCCGACCCACGCCGGCGGCAGCCCGGCGAGGTCGGCGCGACGGGCGGGGGCGGCGTACGCCGAGATGCCGGGGCTGCCGGGCGGGACGCCGAGGTAGGAGGTCCAGCCGTACCGGTTGCTCGCGGGCGTCCAGACCCGGACGCCCGGCACGGGCGCGCCCTCCCGCACGACGGTCCGGTCGTCGATCATCGGGTAGACGAGCAGCTGGAAGGCGACGGCCGGCCCGCCCCGGTCGTGCGCCAGGAGCACGAGCCCCGCGGCCAGGCCCCCGCCGGCGCTCGCCCCGCCCACGGCGATCCGCTCCGGGTCGACCCCGAGGTCGTCCGCCCCGGTCGCCAGCCAGCGCAGCGCGGCGTAGCAGTCCTCCACCTGGGACGGCGCCTGGGCGCCCGGGGCGAGCCGGTACTCGACGCTCGCGACGACGACGCCGAGGGTGCGGGCGAGGTCCATGTTGGCGCGCTCGTCGATGAGGGCCGTGCCCGAGACCATCCCGCCGCCGTGGACCCACAGCAGCGCCGGGACGCGTCCCTGCGCCGAGCGGGGCCGGTAGGTGCGCACCCGCACCGCGGGCGCGCCGTCCGGGCCCGGGACGGCGTGGTCCTCGACCAGCAGGTCCTCGACGCCGCGCGTGCCCCGGGGTCTCACGCGGTTGAGCAGCGACGTCGACACCGGCCCGAAGCGCACCGGCGGGATGAGGCGGCCGACCGCCAGGTCGGGGTGGAAGCGGACCACGGCGGGCCTCCGGCGTCTGCGTGCTGCGGGTGGGCTGGGCGTCGCCCCAGCGGGTGCTCGGGCGAGTGGGGCGGGGGCCCCAGGCAGGCTCCCGGACGCCGGGGAGCCGGCGGTCGCCAGGTGTCGTCCGCGCGCACGACAGTCCTGCCGGGACCCACTGGTGCTGTCGTGGACCGGAGCGGCTGGCCCGCGACGTCTCGTCGTCGTGCCGCCGCTGACGTCTCGCGGTCCTCCACGGCCGAGGTCCTCGCCACGACGCGGTCCTGGTACGAGGCTGCCGCCGTGACGGCGATCGGCGTGCGGCCCATGACGCAGGAGGAGTTCGCCACCTGGCAGCACCAGGTCGCCCGCGCCTACGCCGACGAGCAGGTCGCGGCGGGCAGCTGGCCGGCCGACGGCGCTCTCGAACGGGCCCTGGAGGGCAACGCCAGGTGGCTCCCGCGAGGACTGGCCACCCCGGACATGCTGCTGCTGCGGGCCGTCCTGCCCGACGGCACGCCCGTCGGCCGGGTGTGGATCGGGCTGCGCCACCCGAGGGGGACACCTGACTGCGCCTTCCTCTACGACATCGAGGTCGACGCCGAGCACCGTGGACGCGGGCTCGGGCGGGCGCTGCTCGAGCAGGCCGAGCTCGCCGTGCGCGCCCGCGGTGTCGGCTCCCTCGAGCTCGACGTCTTCGGGAGCAACGCGGGCGCCGTCGGCCTGTACGCCTCGGCCGGGTACGCCGTGGTGACCCAGCAGATGCGCAAGAACCTGGGGGCGGCCGACTGACGCCGGCGACCACCGCCGCCGACGGCACCGCCCCGTCCACACCACGCCTCGAGTCTGCTCCCAGCAGCTCGGCAGGAGGGCCAGGCGGGACCAGGCGGGCCGGGGCAGGTCGTGATGAGGTCACGGCATGGGCCTCGGGAGAGCGTTCTGGCGGTTCTGGGCAGCGACCGTGCTGGCCAACGTCGGCGACGGCATCCGGCTGGCGGCCTTCCCGCTGCTGGCCGCGTCGCTGACCGACGACCCGGCGCTCGTGGCCGTCGTCGCCGCCGCCGCAGGGCTGCCGTGGCTGGTCACCGGCCTCGTCGCGGGGCTGCTCGCCGACCGCGCCGGCGCGCGGCTGCTACTGGTCACGGCGGACCTGACCCGCACCGCGGTGCTGACGGGTCTGGTGGTGGCCCTGGTGACCGGGACGGCGACCATCCCGGTCGTCGCCGCCGCGGCGTTCCTGCTCGGGGTGGGGGAGACCGTCCGCGACACCACCGCCCAGACCGTCGTCCCCCGCCTGGTGCCCACCGGCCTGGTCGAACGGGCCAACGGGCGGATGACCGCCGGGGAGGTCGCCGGCAACGAGCTCGTCGGTCCCCTCGTCGGGGCCTCGCTGTTCGCCGCCGGCGCGGCGCTGCCCTTCGTGGCGAACAGCGCTGCCCTGGCCTTCGGGGTGCTGCTGGTCCTGACCGTGCCCGCCGCGGTGCTGGCCCACCGGCCGCTCACCGCCCCGACCGCCGAGGCGGCGCCGGCGGGGCTGTGGGGCGGTCTGCGGTGGCTCTCGCGGCACCGGACCCTGCGGGCCCTCGCCGTGGTCGGCGCCGTGGTGGCCCTGGCCGACAGCGCCTGGTTCGCCGTCTTCGTGCTGTACACCGAGGTGCGCCTCGACCTGGGCGCGGTCGGCTTCGGGCTGCTGCTGGCCACCGGCGCCGTCGGCGGCCTCGGCGGTGCCTGGCTGGCTGACCGCGTCATCGGCGTCGGCCGCCACCGCACCGTCCTGACCTGGTCCATGGCCGCCACCGCCGTCGCGCCCGCGCTGCTGCTCGTGGCTCCGGACCGGTGGGCGGCCGTGGTCGTCGTCGTGGTGACCTCCGCCGCCTTCGGCGTCTTCAACGTCGCCGCCGGGTCGCTGCGCCACCGCCTCACCCCCGGGCACGTCCTCGGCCGGGTGGTCGCCGTGTGGCGCACCGCCGTCCTCGGTGCCTCCGGAGTCGGGGCGCTGGCCGGTGGGCTCGTGGCCTCCCGGCAGGGCCTGCAGGCACCGTTCGTCCTCAGCGCCCTCCTCGGGCTGCTGGCCGTCGCAGTGTGGTGGCACGCCACCCGACGGACCCCCGACCTGCTCGCGTGACGACCCCGAGCGCCCGGCGGGCGGTCGCGGTGGCGCCAGGCCAGCCGCTGCCCGACGCCGCCTCCCATGGAGAGGCCGACGACGTGCGCGCGGGAGACGCCGAAGGCCTCCACGGGGAGGGAGGCGAGTCATCGCTGGCCGCTGAGACGGCTGCACAGCGACGAGACGAGCAGGGTCGCGGCGGCCGGCTGTCACCGCCGCCGACGTCCTCGAGCTGCTCGAGGCCGACAGAGGACGGTCATCACGCGGATGTGCGTCCGTAGTGGAGCAGCAGTGCGCCTGAGGCGCTGGCGCGGCTCTCCAGCAGGCGCCACCGGCTGGGGGGCAGCGGCTGGTCGAGCAGCCGGCGTCCGCTACCGGCGACACCGCCGGTGACCACCAGCCTCAGCTCGTCCACCACGCCGGCGGCGAGCGAGGAGCGCACCAGCTGGAGGCTGCCGTGGACGCCGATGTCCCCGCTGTCGCCGGAGCGCAGTCGAGACACGTGCTCCACCGCGTCACCGTGGACGGGCGAGCTGCCCCGCCAAGCGGGCGTCAGCGCCCGACTGGTGATGACGTGCTCGTCGGTGGCGTTGATGAAGCGGGCGAAGGGCTGGACGTCCGAGGTGGGCCAGTAGCCCGCCCAGTGGTCGTAGGTGCCGCGCCCGAGCAGGACCAGGTCCTGGGTGGCGGTGGTCGTCGCCAGGTTGGCGACGACGTCGTCGTCGACGTCGGACATCCAGTCGCTCGGCTCCTCGGCCACCCCGTCGAGGGAGAGCAGCTCGTAGGCCACCACTGTGCGCACGTCGTCCGTCCTCCCGTCGGTGCGGCCCTGACGACGTCTACGACCCGCGACGCCGCGGGAACTCATCGCCCGGTGCACGTCCGTGTCCTCGAGCGGCGGGCGTGCAACGGTCGTCCGCTGACGCCGCGCAGGTGTCCGTCGGGCACTGTCCGCACCGGGGCGCTGCCCGGGCGGCCAGTGACCTCACGAGGCGGGGTGGCGCCTGGCGGGCCGTCGAGGTCCACCCGCCGGTGGTGCGGTGCTCCGGGGGTCCACGACACCGGCGTCGTCGACGAGCAGGCGGTCGGGCTCGAGGTCTGCGGCAGTCGCTCAGGAGGTCTGGGCGCGTCACTGGAGCGCGCCGGTCACAGCCCTCCCGGCTCTCACGCAGTCAGCCTGGCAGGCGCGTCGGCCGCCTCGTCCGCTGACGCAGGTCACTCATGGGGCAGCCCGGCTCACCCGCCACCGGCGCTGTCCTCCCGCGGCCTGTCGGTGCGACACGAGATCCGAACGACGACACGGCGGATGACACGAGAGCTGCACGGCGACACGTCGTGGCGGATCCCGGACGCACGGCGCCCGACGACCACTCGCGCCCGGGAACACCCTCCCCCCTGCTGCAGTTGAGTGAGGCAGGCTCAACCACGGCGGCTCCGGTTTGACACCGCGCACCGCCCGTCGCAAGGTTGAGCGCACTCGGCTCAAGACCTGAGCAACCACACGCAGCACCCAGGAGGACCCCCCATGGCTCGAGCGGTCGGCATCGACCTCGGCACCACCAACTCCGTCGTCTCCGTCCTCGAGGGCGGCGAGCCCACCGTCATCGCGAACGCCGAGGGCGGGCGCACCACCCCCTCGGTCGTCGCCTTCGCCAAGTCCGGCGAGCCGCTGGTCGGCGAGATCGCCAAGCGCCAGGCGGTGACGAACGTCGACCGCACGATCACGTCGGTCAAGCGCCACATGGGCACCGACTGGTCCACGGAGATCGACGACAAGAAGTACACGGCGCAGGAGATCTCCGCCCGCGTGCTGCAGAAGCTCAAGCGGGACGCGGAGTCCTACCTCGGCGAGACGGTCACCGACGCCGTCATCACCGTCCCGGCGTACTTCAACGACGCCGAGCGCCAGGCCACCAAGGAGGCCGGCGAGATCGCGGGCCTCAAGGTGTCCCGCATCGTCAACGAGCCCACGGCCGCCGCGCTGGCCTACGGCCTCGACCGCGGCAAGGAGGACGAGCTGATCCTCGTCTTCGACCTCGGCGGCGGCACCTTCGACGTCTCCCTCCTCGAGGTGGGCAAGGACGCCGAGGACGGCTTCTCCACGATCCAGGTCCGCGCCACGAGCGGTGACAACCGCCTCGGCGGCGACGACTGGGACGCGCGCGTCGTCCAGCACCTCGTCACCACGGTGAAGAACAGCTCGGGCGTCGACCTGTCCAAGGACAAGATCGCCATGCAGCGCCTGCGCGAGGCGGCCGAGCAGGCCAAGAAGGAGCTCTCGTCGGCGACGAGCACGAACATCTCGCTGCAGTACCTGTCGATGACGGAGAACGGCCCCGTCCACCTCGACGAGAAGCTCACCCGCGCGCAGTTCGAGCAGATGACGAAGGACCTGCTCGACCGCACGAAGGAGCCCTTCAACCGGGTCATCGCGGACGCCGACGTCAAGGTCGGCGACATCGACCACGTCGTCCTCGTCGGCGGCTCCACCCGCATGCCGGCCGTCGCGGACGTCGTCCGCAGCCTCACCGGCGGCAAGGAGCCCAACAAGGGCGTGAACCCGGACGAGGTCGTCGCCGTCGGCGCGGCCCTGCAGGCCGGCGTCATCGGCGGTGAGCGCAAGGACGTCCTGCTCATCGACGTCACCCCGCTGTCCCTCGGCATCGAGACCAAGGGCGGGATCATGACCAAGCTCATCGAGCGCAACACGGCCATCCCGACCAAGCGCTCCGAGGTCTTCACGACGGCCGACGACAACCAGCCGTCCGTGCAGATCCAGGTCTTCCAGGGCGAGCGCGAGCTGGCCCAGCACAACAAGCCGCTCGGCAACTTCGAGCTGACCGGCATCGCGCCGGCGCCCCGCGGCATCCCGCAGATCGAGGTCACCTTCGACATCGACGCCAACGGGATCGTCCACGTCTCGGCCAAGGACCGGGGCACGGGCAAGGAGCAGTCCATGCAGATCACCGGGGGCAGCGCGCTGTCCAAGGAGGAGATCGACCGCATGGTCCGCGACGCCGAGGCGCACGCGGAGGAGGACAAGAAGCGTCGCGAGGAGGCCGAGGTCCGCAACCAGGCCGAGCAGCTCCTCTACTCCACGGAGAAGTTCCTCGCCGACAACGACGACAAGCTCCCCGAGGACGGCAAGTCCGAGGTCAAGGGCAAGGTCGACGCGCTGCGCACCGCGCTCGCGGGCGACGACGTCGAGGCCGTGAAGTCGGCGCAGGAGGAGCTCGCCACGGCGAGCCAGACCCTCGGCGCCGCCATGTACGCCCAGCAGCAGGAGCAGGGCGCGGGCGACGCCACGGCCGAGGGCGCCGCCACCGGCGACGCCGGCACCGCCAGCGCCGACGACGACGTCGTCGACGCCGAGATCGTGGACGAGGACGAGCGCAAGGACGACGCCAAGTGACGGCCGGAGCCACCGGTCCCGAGCAGGGCGGCGAGCAGCCGCGCGACCCGCGCGAGCCGGACCCGGTCGTCCGCGACCGCCGGCGCGTGGACCCGGAGACCGGCGGGCTGCGCGAGCAGCCCGCCGGGCCGGCCGGGGACGCCACGGCGGGGGAGCAGGGCGCGAGCGGCGCCGCGGCCGACCCGGACGCCAGCGCCTCCGACCTCACGGCGGAGGACGTCCTGGCGGACGCGGCCGGCGGGGAGGACCTGCGCGCCGCGCAGGCCCTGGCCGACCAGCGGCTGGAGGACCTGCAGCGCCTGCAGGCCGAGTACGTCAACTACCGCAAGCGGGTCGACCGCGACCGGGACGTCTCGGCCACCGCGGCGAGGTCCTCGGTCTTCGAGGCCCTGCTGCCCGTGCTCGACGACGTCGTGCTCGCCCGCACCCACGGGGGCCTGTCCGAGGGCCCCGCGGCCTCCATCGCGGACAAGCTCGAGGGCACCCTCGAGCGGCTCGGCCTCGAGCGCTACGGCGAGGCGGGCGAGGCCTTCGACCCGGCCGTCCACGAGGCGCTCATGCACGGCCACGCCGAGGGCATCGAGGTCACCACGGTGACCCAGGTGCTCCAGCCCGGGTACCGGGCCGGCGGCCGGGTCCTCCGTGCGGCGCGCGTCGCCGTCGCGGACCCGCAGTAGGAAGGCAGCACCACCGGCGCCCCGCCCGGCGAGGGGGTGCGCGCACCAGCACGAGCAGCACCGGCAGGCGGGCCCGCCCGCCGCCGACCGAGCAGGTGAGGAGCCGCAGGTGTCCGGGCAGGACTGGATCGAGAAGGACTTCTACGCCGAGCTCGGCGTGCCCAAGGACGCCAGCGCGGCCGACGTCAAGAAGGCCTACCGCAAGCTCGCCCGCACCCTGCACCCCGACGCCAACCCGGGGGACGCGGCGGCGGAGAAGCGCTTCAAGGAGGTCGGCGAGGCGTACTCGGTGCTCTCGGACGCCGAGAAGCGCCAGCAGTACGACGCCGTGCGCGCCATGGCCGGTGGCGCCCGCTTCAGCGCCGGCGGCGGGGGCGCGGCCGGCCCCGGGGCGGGCGGCTTCGAGGACCTCTTCGGCGGCATGTTCGGCCAGGGCGGCCAGCGGGCGCGCTACGGGCCGGGCCCCGGCGGCGGGGCAGGT
>NZ_JABEMA010000137.1 GCF_013004605.1 Pseudokineococcus marinus | reverse complement strand
CTCCGCACGAGGCGCGGGCGCGGTGGCCGGCCCCGACCGAGGGGTGGGCGCGCGCGGGCGTCGCGAGAGCCGCGCCACTAGGGTCGCTGCGGGTCCTGGGCGGCTCCGGGCACGGTCCTCGCACGAGGGCCCCGGGGGACGTCCGCACCCGGTCCCGTCCTCGGGGCGGGCGGGCGGGAAGCCGCACGGCCCCCCGCGCGCTGCACCGGGGGCGGCGGCCCGAGCGCCGGGGGGACCCGCCGGGGCCCGGGCCGACGGGCCACTGACCGAGCTCGTGCGCGGCACGGGCTGAGCACCGCGAGACGAGGCCGGCGCCCGGCACCACCGCCGGGGCGGCCGCGAGAGGACGCCCATGGACACCGAGACGACGGCCGGCTCCTTCACCTGGAGCGACGCCGACCAGCGCGCCGTGGACACCGTCCGCGTGCTGGCCGCCGACGCCGTGCAGAAGGTCGGCAACGGCCACCCCGGCACGGCGATGAGCCTGGCCCCCGCGGCCTACCTGCTCTTCCAGAAGGTGATGCGCCACGACCCGGCCGACTCCCACTGGCACGGGCGCGACCGGTTCGTGCTGTCCGCCGGGCACTCGAGCCTCACCCTCTACATCCAGCTGTACCTCGCCGGCTACGACGTCTCCCTCGAGGACCTCCAGCAGCTGCGGACCTGGGGCTCGAAGACCCCGGGCCACCCCGAGTTCCGCCACACCGACGGCGTCGAGATCACGACCGGCCCGCTGGGCCAGGGGCTGGCGAGCTCGGTCGGCATGGCGATGGCCGCCCGCCGGGAGCGCCACCTGCTCGACCCGGACGCCGCGCCCGGCGAGAGCCCGTTCGACCACACGATCTACGTCATCGCCTCCGACGGCGACCTCCAGGAGGGCGTGACCTCCGAGGCGGGCTCCCTCGCGGGCCACCAGGAGCTCGGCAACCTCGTCGTCATCTACGACGACAACCGCATCTCCATCGAGGATGACACCGACATCGCCTTCAGCGAGGACGTCCTCGCCCGGTACGCCGCCTACGGCTGGCACACCCAGCACGTCGACTTCACCAAGGGGGGCGGCTACGCGGAGGACCCGGCCGAGCTGCACGCCGCCATCACGAAGGCGCGCGAGGAGACGAGCCGCCCCTCGATCATCAAGCTGAGCACGGTCATCGCCTGGCCCGCGCCGACCATGCAGGGCACGGGCGCCTCGCACGGCGCCGCGCTCGGTGACGAGGAGATCCGCGCCACGAAGGAGGTCCTGGGCTTCGACCCCGACCGCACCTTCCAGGTCGACGACGAGGTCCTCGAGGTCACCCGCTCGAGCACCGAGCGCGCGAAGGGCGTCCGCGCCGCGTGGGAGGAGCGCTACCAGCAGTGGCGCTCGGCGAACCCCGAGCGGGCCGAGCTCCTCGACCGCATGTCGGAGCGCCGCCTGCCGGAGGGCTGGACCGACGCGCTGCCCGTCTTCCCCGCCGGCAAGGACGTGGCCACGCGCTCGGCGTCCGGCGACGTCCTCTCCGCCCTGGCGCCCGTGCTGCCCGAGCTGTGGGGCGGCTCCGCCGACCTCGCCGGGTCCAACAACACGACGATGGAGGGCGTCAGCTCCTTCGTGCCCGCCGGCAAGGCGACGAAGAAGTTCCCGGGCGACGAGGGCGGTCGCACGCTGCACTTCGGCATCCGCGAGCACGCCATGGGCTCGATCCTCAACGGCATCACGCTGCACGGCGGCACCCGCGCCTACGGCGGCACCTTCCTCGTCTTCAGCGACTACATGCGCCCCGCGGTGCGCCTCGCGGCGCTCATGGCGGTCCCGACGATCTACGTCTGGACGCACGACTCCATCGGCCTGGGCGAGGACGGCCCGACCCACCAGCCGATCGAGCACCTCGCCGCGCTGCGCGCCATCCCGGGGCTCGACGTCGTCCGGCCGGCCGACGCCAACGAGACGGCATGGGCCTGGCGCGGCGTCCTCGAGCGCACCGACCGCCCGGCGGGCCTGGCGCTCACGCGCCAGAAGGTTCCCACCTACGAGCGCGGCGACGGCGCGGCGTCCGGCTCGACGCTCGCCTCGGCCGAGGGCGTCCTGCGCGGCGCCTACGTGCTCGCCGAGGCCGACGGCGGCGAGCCCGACGTCATCCTCGTCGGGACGGGCTCGGAGGTCCAGATCGCCCTGGCGGCCCGCGAGCAGCTCGCCGGGGAGGGCGTGCGCGCCCGCGTCGTCTCGATGCCGTGCCGCGAGTGGTTCGACGAGCAGGACGACGACTACCGCGAGTCCGTCCTGCCCGCGGGCGTCCGCGCCCGCGTCTCCGTCGAGGCGGCCGTGGCCCAGGGCTGGCGCGACGTCGTCGGCGACGCCGGCCGCACCGTCTCCATCGAGCACTTCGGCGCCTCGGCCGACTACGAGACGCTCTACCGCGAGTTCGGGCTGACCGGCGAGGCCGTCGCCGAGGCCGCCCGCGACTCCCTGCGCGCCGCCCGCGGGGGCGACTCCCCCGGCGGCGCCGGCACCACCCCCACCGAGGGCGGCGCCGCCGACCAGCAGTGACGGCGCCCCGGGCGGCGCGCCCGAGCGCGCCGCCCGGGCCCCGGTCGGCCGGTCCACCGGTCGACCCGCCCCACCCCCGCGACAGCCCAGACCCCGCACGCACCGGAGGACCCGAGATGACCAGCGCAGCCCCCACCCCCGCCGGCGGGACCGGCACCGACCCCCTCGCGCAGCTGTCCGCCGAGGGCGTCTCCGTCTGGCTCGACGACCTGTCGCGCGAGCTCCTCGAGTCGGGCGAGCTGCAGCGCCTCGTCGACGAGAAGAGCGTCGTCGGCGTCACGAGCAACCCGACGATCTTCGCCAGCGCGCTGTCGAAGGGCGACGCCTACGAGGAGCAGACCACCGAGCTCGCGCGGCGCGGGGCGGACGTCGAGGAGGCGATCTTCGAGATCACCACCGAGGACGTCCGGCGCGCCTGCGACCTCTTCGCCCCGGTCTACGAGCGCAGCGGCCACCACGACGGCCGCGTGTCGCTCGAGGTCGAGCCCGGTCTGGCCCACGACACGGAGAAGACCGTCGCGGCGGCCCGCCAGATCTGGTCGGCCGTCGAGCGCCCCAACCTCATGGTCAAGATCCCCGCGACCGTCGAGGGCCTGCCCGCCATCACGACCGCCCTGTCCGAGGGCATCAGCGTCAACGTCACGCTGATCTTCTCCCTCGACCGCTACCGCGCCGTCATGAACGCCTTCCTCACCGGGCTCGAGCAGGCCCGGGAGGCGGGCCGCGACCTGTCGCAGATCGCGTCCGTGGCCTCCTTCTTCGTCAGCCGCGTCGACACCGAGATCGACGGCCGGCTCGAGGCGATCGGCACGGACGAGGCGCTGGAGCTGCGCGGCCAGGCGGGCCTCGCGAACGCCCGCCTCGCCTACGCCGCCTACGAGGAGGTCTTCTCCACCCCGCGCTGGGAGGTCCTCGAGCAGGCCGGCGCCCGCCGCCAGCGGCCCCTGTGGGCCTCCACCGGCGTCAAGAACCCGGACTACCCCGACACGCTCTACGTCACCGAGCTCGTCGCGCGGGGCACCGTCAACACCATGCCGGGGTCGACCCTGGACAAGGCGCACGACCACGCGCAGGTCCACGGCGACACGCTCACCGGCACCGCCGAGGCCTCGGAGGCGGTCATGGACCACCTCGAGCGCCTCGGGATCTCCTACACCGAGGTCGTCGAGCAGCTGGAGCGAGAGGGCGTCAAGAAGTTCGCCGACTCCTGGACCGAGCTGCAGCAGACCGTCTCGGACGAGCTCGCCCGCGTGTCCGCGGCCGACGACGACGCCCAGGCCCAGCAGTGAGCGGCCTGTCCGTCACGGCGACCGGCGACGCCGCGCGCGCGGTGTCGGCGCACGTCCCCTCGCTCGTCGCCGACCGCGTCGCGAGCCGCGTCGCCGCGCAGGAGCCCGACCTCTGGGGGCCGGCGGCGGCCGAGGAGGCCGGCAAGCGCCTCGGGTGGGTGGACGTCGCGTCGCGCTCGGCGGACCTGCCGGGGCGCGTGGCGTCCCTGCGCGAGGAGCTCGCCGCCGAGGGCGTCGACCGCGTCGTGCTCTGCGGCATGGGCGGCTCGTCCCTGGCGCCCGAGGTCATCACCGCCACCGCGGGCGTGCCGCTCGTCGTCCTCGACGGCACCGACCCGGGCCAGGTGCGGCGCGCGCTCACCGAGGGCCTCGAGCGCACGGTCGTCGTCGTCTCGAGCAAGTCGGGCGGGACCGTCGAGACCGACTCGCAGCGCCGCGCCTTCGTGGAGGCCATGACCGCCGCCGGCGTCGACGCGGCGCGCCGGGTCGTCGTCGTCACCGACCCCGGCTCGCCCTTCGCGCAGATGGCGCGCGACGAGGGCTACCGCGCCCTCTTCGAGGCCGACCCCGACGTGGGCGGCCGCTACTCGGCCCTCACGGCCTTCGGCCTCGTGCCCGCCGGGCTGGCCGGCGCCGACGTCCAGCAGCTCCTCGACGAGGCCGCCGAGGCCCTCGAGGTGCTGGCCGCCGACGACGAGGGCAACCCCGGCCTGCAGCTCGGCGCCGCCCTGGGCGGCACCGACCCGCTGCGCGACAAGCTCGTCCTCGTCGAGGACGGCACGCCGCTGTCGGGCTTCGGCGCCTGGGCCGAGCAGCTCGTCGCCGAGTCCACCGGCAAGGAGGGCACCGGGCTCCTGCCCGTGGTCGTCGCCGGCACCGGCTCGCCGGAGGTCGCCTCCCCGACGTCGGACGCGCTCGTCGTGCGCCTCGTCGGTGACGACGAGGAGCCGGCGGACGGCGGTGGCGCCGGCGCCGAGGTGCGCACGAGCGGGTCGCTCGGCGGGCAGATGGCGCTGTGGGAGACGGCCGTCGCCGTGGCGGGCCGCCTGCTCGGCATCAACCCCTTCGACCAGCCCGACGTCGAGAGCGCCAAGCAGGCGACGCGCGAGCTGCTCGAGGGCTCGCCGGAGACCGAGGAGGCCCTCGCGGTCGACGGCGACGTCGAGATCCGCGGGACCTCCGAGGTCGCCGGGGCCGCGACGCTCGAGGAGGCGGTCGACGCGCTCCTCGCGCAGGTGGACGGCGACCGCGGCTACCTCGCGGTCATGGCCTACCTCGACCGGGAGGCCGACGCCGACCTCGAGGGCGTCCGCGAGGACCTCGCCGCCCGCACCGGGCGCCCGGTGACCTTCGGCTGGGGCCCGCGCTTCCTGCACTCGACGGGCCAGTACCACAAGGGCGGCCCGGCGACGGGGGTCTACCTGCAGGTGACGTCGGAGCCCGCGGGCGAGGACCTCCCCATCTCCGGCCGCCCCTTCACCTTCGGCGGGCTCCAGCGCGCCCAGGCGGCCGGTGACGCGGCGGTGCTCGCCGACCACGGCCGTCCCGTGCTGCGGCTGCACCTCACCGACCGCTCCGCGCTCGGCCGCCTGCGGGCGGCGCTCGCCGGGGCCGACGGACGGACCCGGTGACGGCGGGCACGGTCGGGGCGGGCACGCTCGCGTCGGGCACGGTCGGGGCGGGCACGACGGCCAACCCGCTGCGCGACCCCCGCGACAAGCGGCTGTCGCGCATCGCGGGGCCCTCCTGCCTCGTCATGTTCGGCGTCACCGGCGACCTGGCGCGCAAGAAGCTGCTCCCGGCGGTCTACGACCTCGCCAACCGCGGCCTCCTCCCGCCGGGCTTCTCGCTCGTCGGCTTCGCCCGCCGCGACTGGCGCGACGAGGACTTCGGGCGCGTCGTCCACGACGCCGTCCGCGAGCACGCCCGCACTCCGTTCCGTGAGGAGGTGTGGCGCCAGCTCGCCGAGGGCCTGCGCTTCATCCCCGGCGCCTTCGACGACGACGAGGCCTTCGACCGCCTCGCCGCCACGGTGAAGGACCTCGACGCGGCCCGCGGCACGGGCGGCAACGTCGCGTTCTACCTCTCCGTGCCGCCCTCGAGCTTCCCCGTGGTCTGCGAGCAGCTCGACCGCTCGGGCCTCGCCCGCGCGCAGGAGGGCTCGTGGCGGCGCGTCGTCATCGAGAAGCCCTTCGGCCACGACCTCGCCTCGGCGCGCGAGCTGAACGGCGTCGTCGAGCGCGTCTTCCCCTCGGACGCCGTCTTCCGGATCGACCACTACCTCGGCAAGGAGACGGTCCAGAACCTCCTGGCGCTGCGCTTCGCCAACGAGCTCTTCGAGCCGATCTGGAACGCCCAGCATGTGGACCACGTGCAGATCACCATGGCCGAGGACATCGGCATCGGCGGGCGGGCCGGGTACTACGACGGCATCGGCGCGGCGCGCGACGTCATCCAGAACCACCTCCTCCAGCTGCTGGCCCTCACCGCCATGGAGGAGCCCGTGTCCTTCGGGGCCTCGGACCTGCGGGCCGAGAAGGAGAAGGTGCTCTCGGCGGTGCGCCACCCCGCGTCCGGGCTCGACTCCTCGACCGCCCGCGGCCGCTACGCCGCCGGGTGGCAGGGCGGCAGCCAGGTGCGGGGGTACGACGAGGAGGACGGCATCCCGGAGGACTCGACCACCGAGACCTTCGCCGCCGTCAAGGTCGAGATCGACACCCGCCGGTGGGCCGGCGTCCCGTTCTACCTGCGGGCGGGCAAGCGCCTCGGGCGGCGGGTCACCGAGATCGCCGTCGTCTTCCGCCGCGCCCCGCACCTGCCCTTCGAGCAGACGGCCACGGAGGAGCTCGGCAAGAACGCCCTGGTCATCCGCGTCCAGCCCGACGAGGGCGTCACGCTGCGCTTCGGCTCCAAGGTGCCGGGCACCGCGATGGAGGTGCGCGACGTGACGATGGACTTCGGCTACGGCCACGCCTTCACCGAGTCCAGCCCGGAGGCCTACGAGCGGCTCATCCTCGACGTGCTCCTCGGCGACCCGCCGCTGTTCCCCCGGCACGAGGAGGTCGACCTGTCCTGGCGCATCCTCGACCCGGTCATCGAGCACTGGGCGCGGAGCGGTGCGCCGGAGGCCTACCCCTCGGGCAGCTGGGGACCGCCCAGCGCCTTCGCCATGATGGAGCGCGACGGCCGCGAGTGGAGGCGCCCGTGATCATCGACCTGCCCTCGACGTCGACCAGCGCCCTCAACCGGCGCCTGGTCGACCTGCGCGAGACGGGCGGGGCCGTGGCGCTCGGCCGCGTCCTCACCCTCGTCATCTGCACGGGCGACGAGGAGGCCGAGGAGGCCATCGCCGCGGCCAACGACGCCAGCCGCGAGCACCCGTGCCGGGTGCTCGTCGTGGCCCGCGGGAGCCGTCGCGGCGCGAACCGCCTCGACGGCCAGATCCGCGTCGGCGGCGACGCCGGCGCCAGCGAGGTCGTCGTGGCCCGCCTGTACGGCGAGCTCGCGCGGCACGGCGACGCCGTCGTCGTGCCGCTCCTGCTGCCGGACGCCCCGGTCGTCGCGTGGTGGCCGGGCGAGCCGCCGGCCGTGCCGGCGGAGGACCCCATCGGGGCGATGGCCCAGCGGCGGATCACCGACTCTGGGGCCGCCCGCCGCCCCCTCAAGGCGCTGCAGGCGCTCGCCGCCGGCCACGCCCCCGGGGACACCGACCTGGCCTGGAGCCGGGTCACGCTGTGGCGGGGCCTCCTCGCCGCGGCGCTCGACCAGCCGCCGCACGACCCCGTGCGCTCGGCCGTCGTCACGGGCGCCGAGGACTCCCCCAGCGCCGACCTGCTGGCCGGCTGGCTCGGGCTTGCCCTCGGCTGCCCCGTGACGCGCGTGCGCAGCGAGCCGGGCAGCGGCATCGTCGGCGTCCGCCTGGAGCGGGGCTCCGGCGACGTCGAGCTGGTCCGCCCGGAGGGCGCCACGGCGCTCCTCACGGCTCCCGGCCAGCCCGAGCGGCAGGTGTCCCTCCCGCCGCGCAGCGTCCGCGACTGCCTCGCCGAGGAGCTCCGCCGTCTCGACCCCGACGAGGTCTACGGCGACGTCCTCACCCAGGGGCTGCGGGCGCTGGCGCGCCCGCGGCGTGCGGCCGAGGCGGGCGGCTCCTCCCGGGAGGACGCGCGCCGGCGCCTCGCGGGCCACCGGGCCGCCGAGCGCGAGACGGCGGCGGCCGTCCGCGGGGCGGAGCCGCAGGACGCCCCCGCTGAGCCCGGCCCGACGGACGACTCGGAGGTCGTCGCCGGCGCGGGGGCCGGTGAGCCGGTCGGCAGCGAGCTCGTCCCGGACGACGGCGGCGCGTCGGCGGC
>NZ_JABEMA010000136.1 GCF_013004605.1 Pseudokineococcus marinus | reverse complement strand
CGCTCGGCGCGGGGCGCCCGCGGACGAGCGCGCCGAGGCGGTCGCGCAGGCGGCCGACGGCGGCGTCGAAGGAGCGGAAGAACTCGCCGGTGCCGACGAACTCCTGCCAGCGCGCCAGCACCTCGCCGCGCAGGAGCGTGCCGTCGGTGAGCTCGGTCTCGAGCTCCTCGCGGCCCAGCGCGAAGGAGGTGACGACGTCGTCGCGCAGCGCCGCCACGGCTGAGGCCTGGGCGGCGGCCGCCCCGGCGACGGGCGCGAGGCCGCTCGGCAGCGCCTCGAGCGCGCCGGTGAGGGTGCGGCGGACGACGAGGGCCCGCTGCCGGGCGTCGCCCGCGAGGCCCGCGAGCCAGCGCCGCAGCGGCTCGACGGCCTCGGCGGGCAGCAGCCCGTCGACGTCGGCGCCGGGCGCCGTCTCGAGCACGGAGAAGAGCGGGGCCGCGCCGAGCCCGCCGTCGCGGAGCATGCCCGCGAGGTCGGCGCGCACCTCGCGCAGCACGGCGTCGTCGCCGGGGCCCGCGGGGACGCGGTCGAGGACGACGGCGACGGACGCCCCCCGGCGGGCGGCGCCGGACAGCAGGTCCCACGGCACGGCGTCGGCGTAACGGGCCGCGGTGGTGACGAAGACCCACAGGTCGGCGGCGCCGAGCAGCTGCGCCGCGAGCGCGCGGTTGGCGTCGACGACCGAGTCGACGTCGGGGGCGTCGAGCAGGGCGAGCCCCGCCGGCACGCCGGCGGACGCGACGAGCTGCAGCGACGTCGCGGCGGGCGCGTCGGCGCGCGCGGGTCCGCTCGGCTCCTCGGCGCCCGTCGTGCGCGCGAGCGCCGGCAGCACCCGGTCGCCGGTGAACCACGCGGCGTCGTCGGGGTGGTGGGCGAGGACCGGCGCGCGGGTCGTCGGACGCAGCGCGCCCGCCCGGGTCACGCGCTCCCTCAGGAGCGAGTTGACGAGCGTGGACTTGCCCGCGCCCGTGGAGCCGCCGACGACGGCGAGCAGCGGCGCGTCGACCTGGCGCAGCCGCGGCAGGAGGTAGTCGTCGAGCTGGTCGCGGGCCGCCGCGGCGCCGGCGCGACCGCGCTGGGCGTCGGGCAGGTCGAGGGGCAGCCGCAGTCCCGCGAGCTCCTCCCGCAGGCGCTCGAGGGCCTCCAGGAGGCTCCCGCCCTCACCCGCGCCGCTCACGGGCCCCAGCCTGCCAGGCGCGCGCGGCGCCGACGCCCCGCGTCCGTGCACAGCGACCTGCGCAAGGCCCGGTCACCGGGCGTCATCGCAGGTCAGGAAGCCGGGCTCATGACGAGGGCCCGCTCGTGCAGGTCGTCCGGCAGCTCGAGGTCCAGCGCCCCCGGCAGGGATCGCACCTGCGACCGTCAGATGAGACGTCCATCGCCCACGGACCCAGCAGCCCCACCGACGGGCGCCCCCGGCAGGGATCGCACCTGCGACCGTCAGATGAGACGTCCATCGCCCACGGACCCACCAGCCCCACCGACGGGCGCCCCCGGCAGGGATCGCACCTGCGACCGTCAGATGAGACGTCCATCGCCCACGGACCCACCAGCCCCACCGACGGGCGCCCCCGGCAGGGATCGAACCTGCGACCGTCAGATTAGAAGTCTGCCGCTCTGTCCGCTGAGCTACGGGGGCGAGCGCCCCCGCGGGCGCGTGCGGCGAGGCTACCGGCGGCCCTTGCCCCGCGCCCCGCTGCGGCGGCGGTCAGGACCGGGGGGTCGCGGGTCAGCCGATGGCGGCGGGCTCGGCCGGGTCCATGCCGATGCGGCGCTTCTGCACCTGGAGCGCGACGGCGCCCAGCGTCGCCGACACGACGGAGGCACCGAGCACCGCCACCTTGGCCGCCTCGCGCAGCTCGCCCGGCGGGAAGGCGAGCTCGCACACGAGGAGGGAGACGGTGAAGCCGATGCCGGCGAGGACGGCGACGCCGAAGAGGTCGCGCGGCGCCTGGTCCTCAGCCAGCCGCAGGGGCGTGAAGCGCTCGAGCACCGTGACCGTCAGGAGCACGCCGATCGGCTTGCCGCCGACGAGGCCGAGGATGACCCCGATGGCGACGGGGTGGGAGAAGACCTGCCCGAGCCCGCCGGTGCCGACGACCGTGACGCCGGCGGCGAAGAAGGCGAAGACGGGCAGCGCGACGCCGGACGACAGCGGGTTGACGACGCGGTTGACCCGCTGTCCGACCGCCTCGTCCTCCCCCCGCCGCGGCAGTGCGGGCACGGCGGCGCCGAGGAGGACGCCGGCGACGGTGGCGTGGACCCCGGAGGCGTGCACGAGGGTCCACGTGACGACCGCCAGCACCATCGCCCCGGCGATGAGCGCCCGGTGGGCGCCGGTGGACGACGGCCGGCGCCGCACGAGCCACGCGAAGACAGCCAGGGGCACGAGGGCGGCGCCGAACCACGGCAGGGCCAGGTCGTCGGTGTAGAAGATCGCGATCACCGTGATGGCGAGGAGGTCGTCGACGACGGCGAGCGTCAGCAGGAAGGTGCGGACGCTGCCCGGCAGCCCTCGGCCGAAGACGACGAGGACGGCCACCGCGAAGGCGATGTCCGTCGCCGTCGGCACCGCCCAGCCCCTCAGGCCCTCGCCACCGGTCTCGAGGACGGCCACGGTGTAGAAGATCGCGGGCATGAGCATGCCGCCGAGCGCGGCGAGCGCGGGCATCGCGGCCCGGCGGGGGTCGCGGAGGCTGCCGCCGCGCACCTCGTGGGTGATCTCGAGGCCGACGACGAAGAAGAAGACGGCGAGGACGCCGTCGGCCGCCCAGGTCGCCAGCGAGAGGTCGAGGTGGAGCGAAGCCGGGCCGACGACCGTCTCGGACAGCTCCGTGTACGCCTCGCGCCAGGGCGAGTTGGCCCAGACGACCGCGACGAGGGCGCCGAGGATGAGCAGGAGCCCGCCGGCGCGCTCGTCCTCGAGGACGGCGCGCACGCGGCCGATCACGCGGCCGCTCGCGTGGCGCCGAAGGGGACGCTCTCGGCCGTCGGTCGGGCGGACGCCGCGAGCACGCGCTCGCGGAGCACCCACAGGCTGCGGACGAGGTCGCGCTCGTCCTCGGCGGCCCCCCGGTGGGCCGTGCCGCGGACGCGGCGCTCGCGCAGGAGGGCCAGCTCGCCCGCGAGGTGCTGGAAGTCGGCCATCGCCTCGGCGCCCTCCCGGCCACCCGCCCGGCGTGCCCAGCGCCGCGCGCGCCGCCGCTCGGGCAGCGAGGCCGCCATGTGCGCCTCGGCCGGCGTCAGCCAGCCGGCGTCGGCGTAGGCCGCGAGGTGCTGGCGCAGCACCCGGCCCTCGCGGCGGCGGGCCAGGACGACGAGCACGACCACGCCCGCGAAGACGGGCACCTGGAGCACCAGGTAGACGACCGGGAAGCCCAGGGGCGCGAAGGTCGACAGGTTCCACGCGCCGTGCAGGAGCACCGCCACCGCGAGGCCGCCGACCGGGAGCAGCCAGCGCGCGCGCCCGCGGCGGGCGACGGCCGCGCCGATCGCGGCGCCGACGACCACGGTGAAGAGGGGGTGCGCGAAGGGCGAGACCACGGCGCGCAGGACGAAGGTGACGGCCAGCTGCTGCGTGCCCCCGGCCACGAGGGCGCCGCTGAAGTAGAGGACGTTCTCGACGAAGGCGAAGCCGATGCCGACCATCCCGGCGTAGACCACGCCGTCGACGACGCCGTCGAACTCGCGCCGGCGCAGGAGGAGGACGGCGACGACACCCAGCGCCTTCGCCACCTCCTCGGTGATCGGCGCCACGACGCCGAGCGACACCGGGCCGGGCTCCCCCGAGGCGTCGAGCAGCACGGACGCCTGCGTGTTGACGGCGAGCGCGATCGCCGTCGCCACGCCCCCGCCCCACCCGAGGGCCACGAGCAGGAGGCCCGGCGGCTCGGCCTCGTAGCGGTCCAGCCACAGGAAGACCGCCCCGACGAGCAGGACGGGCAGCAGCGCGAGGGCCAGCCCCACGGCGACCGCCGACGGGCCGTTCTCGACGAGCACGATGCCGAGCACGCGCAGGAGCCCGGCGACCATGACGGCGGCCAGCAGCGCGGCGACGACGACGTCGCGGGCCCGGGTGCGACGGGCCGGGCGCCGGGCCGGCAGCGCGGCGGGCCACCCCTCGAGGGGTGGGGCCGCGGGCAGGCCCCCTCCGACTGCTGGCGACGGCCCTGCTTGCGTCATGGCGCGCACGCTAGCCCTGGGCACACGTCCGCGCCGACGCCGTCCGCGGGCGCCGGCCGTGCTCCCGGCGTCGCCGGGAGGGCCGCCGTCGCGCCCCCGCTCCCGCCCCGGGGCCGCTCGACCTAGAGTCCGCGCGTGGCTTCCTCGACCTCCTCCCAGCGCATCGTCTGGATCGACTGCGAGATGACGGGCCTCGACCTCGAGCGCGACGCCCTCGTCGAGGTGGCCGTCCTCGTCACCGACTCCGAGCTGGAGGTCGTGGGCGAGGGCCTCGACGTCGTCATCGCCCCGCCGCCGGAGGCGCTCGAGCAGATGCGCGACGTCGTCCGCGACATGCACACCTCCTCGGGCCTGCTGGAGGAGCTCGCGGCCGGCACGACGCTCGAGGACGCCCAGCGGCAGGTCCTCGAGCACGTGCGCGCCCTCGTCCCCGAGGCGCGCAAGGCGCCGCTGGCGGGCAACTCCGTCGGGACGGACCGCGGCTTCCTCGCCCGGGACATGCCGGACCTCGTCGACCACCTGCACTACCGGATCATCGACGTCTCCTCCGTCAAGGAGCTCGCCCGCCGCTGGTACCCGCGGGCGTACTTCGCCTCCCCGGAGAAGGCCGGCGGCCACCGCGCCCTCGCCGACATCCGCGAGAGCATCGAGGAGCTCCGGTACTACAGGGAGGCGGTCTTCGTGCCGCAGCCGGGCCCCGACTCGGCCACCGCTCGCGCCGTCGCCGCTCGGGTCACGGGCACCTGACCGCAGCCGGTACAGTGGTCCCCGCCCAGAGGGGCTCCGCGCGGTGACGGCGGGGCCGACGACGGGCCATGGTGGGTGTAGCTCAGCTGGTAGAGCACCGCGTTGTGGTCGCGGTGGCCGCGGGTTCGAGCCCCGTCACTCACCCCGATCCCGTCCCCCCGGCTCGTCCGGGGGGACGGGTCCGAACGAGTCATCCCCCTCCCCGGTCGCGGCGCTGCGGCTCCTCGAGGCGGACGTTCTGCCACACTCGCCCCACACCGACCTCGAGCACTGGGGCGGTCGCAGGAGGAGGCACCCATGACGACGTCCCCGACCCCGACGTCCCCCGAGCCCGCCGAGGGCTCGACCCCGTCGGACGAGGCGAGCACCAGCGGCAGCGAGCACGTGATGGACATGCTCGGCGAGCACGTCCCGCTCTCCCTGCTCATGGACCTGACGTCCCCGACCGGGCCGGACAGCGTCACCATCCACGACGACGAGGGCCTGCCCGAGGACAGCTGGTGGGACCTCGGCGGGGGCGACGGCGCAGCGTCCGACGCCGGCGAGGCCGGCACCGAGCGCTGACCGCCCGGCACGATTTCACGACGTCGGCGGGGCGCTGCTAACCTCGTCGACGCACGCGCTGCTAGCTCAATTGGCAGAGCAACTGACTCTTAATCAGTGGGTTCTGGGTTCGAGTCCCAGGCGGCGCACCACCTCACGGCCCTCGTCCGACGCAGTCGGGCGGGGGCCGTTGTCGTGCACCCCGAGCGTCCACGACGCCGGCACGCCGGTCAGCAGCTCGATGCGACGCGCCACAGCGACGACGTCGCGCGGCTTGTTGTTGCCGGCCTCCCACTGCGCGTAGCGCGACGGCGGCACCTCGAGCTGCGCCGAGAAGTCGCGCTGTCCCATGCCGGCCATCTGCCGGATCTTGCGGAGCCGATCGGCGAGCGTCCACTGCGGGATCACGGCCGCGGAGGCTTCGGGCGTGCTGGTCATAGGCAGACCGTGGCAGACCTAGGCAGGGGTGCGCAAGCCTAGGTCTGAATAAGCACACTCAGGAGTCACTGCTTGACCCCGTCATCTGAGTGTGCTCAGATCCAGCCATGCCCACTTCTGAGCACTCTCAGAACGACCTGCTCTCCGTGAGCCAGGCCGCCGCCCTCGTGGGTGTCTCGCTCGACACCATCCGTCGCTGGGACAACGACGGGCGCATCCAGTCCGTCCGCACCCCCACCGGTCACCGGCGCTTCCGGCGCGGCGACGTCGAGGCGCTGCTGCAGCCCTCCCCCGCCGCGCCGGCTGACACGACGGCGGTGTCGGCGTGAGCGGCCGTCACGTCTGGCCGTGGGGTAGCTACGTCGTCGGCTTCGACGTGCCCGCGGAGAGGCGAGACGCCGAGCTGGACGAACGGGACGGCCTGGCGGCCGCCGACGCTCTCGAGTCCATGTCCCGACTCAGCACCCGCGTGCTGTCGACGGCCGAGGCGGGGACCGCGGCCGCGCTCGCGGACACAGTCCTCCGCCGCGTCGCCACGACGATGCTCGCCGGCGTCGAGGGCCGCGCTGCCAGCACCCGCCCTTCCAGCTGCTCAGAAGGGCATGTCGCGGATGCTCCTGCCGGTGGCGGGCGCGCTCTGGGGCAGCGCTGGCTCACCGGCGGGAGTCGTCACCACAGCGATCGGGATGCCCGGGCCGACCAGCAAGTTCAGGAAGCGGCGCCCGCCCTCGGACTCGATGGCGAGCACGCGGGGCGTGGTGTCTCTACGGGCCTCGCCCATCGCCTTTCGGACCTCGGCGGCGGTCTCGGGGCTGATCTTCTCGACCCAGCCGTCGTACCTCAGCTCGACGCTCATGACTCTCCTTCGTTCGGTGCAGTGGGTGCGCGGAGCGTAGGAGACGCGGAGCCGGCCGGTCCCCGGTCTGGCTGGCTCCGCCCCCTCGTGCACCGCGCCGCTACCGCGCTGGCGAGGTGCTTCGCGTGATCGCGCTCTCCGTCGCGCTGGGCGGCCTCGCGGTCGTCGCGCTGGTCCTCGGCCTGTGCCGCGCGTCGGCGCTCGCCGACCGCGCCGCGCTCGCGCACCACGCCGAGCAGCAGCCCCGGACGTCGACGTCGACGACCGCTCCCCCGCTGCCGAGGCAGCGCACCTGAGCTCCGGCCGCCCGGGCGTGTCCCCCGCCCCGCCCGGGCGGCCGGCCAACACCACTCCCCCGAGCACCACCACAGGTCCGTAGACGACGACGGACCCGGCCCCCTCCACGCCTGGCAGCACGAGGGGCCGGGTCCACCGACAGCAGGAGGCTCCCATGCGAGGCCAGACCGAGACGACCCCGGAGTCGAGCGCGAGCTCGAAGGGGCTGCTGCTCGCGCTCAACCAGTCGGGCAAGCACATCTACGCGGGCACCGTCCCGCCGCACGTCACCGCGCGTCGTCGCGCGGCGAACCGGGCCGCCCGCCAGGCGCGCCGGGTGCACCGCGCGAGGGCCGCCCGGTGACCGCCGAGGCGGTCGAGCAGCTGCGCCGCACCCGCGACCAGCTGGCCGCCCTCCGCGCCCGCTGGCAGGGCGACGCCGACCTGGGTCGGCTGTCGACCTACGCCGGCTGCGCCGCTGACGTCGACGACGTCCTCGCCGACCTCGAGGGCGCCCTGCGCGACCTCGCCGAGCCGGGCAGCGCCCGGTGACCGCTGAGGCGGTCACCGAGCCGCAGCGGGAGACGACAACGCTGGCCAAGCACAGCAGCGCGCTGACGGCGCTGCGGTGGGTCGCGGACGAGCGCCCCGACCTCCCCTGCGCCGTGGTGCACCTGTCGATCTGGCGCGCGCCGGGCGAGGACCCCGCAGAGGCGCCTGTCGAGCTGCAGGTCCAGACGCACTCCGTCGACGAGGTCGTCCTGTGGGCGACCTACCTCCGCGCCGGCGTCGCGGTCTCGCGCATGCGCTCGGACCGTGCGCTCGTCGAGGTCCGCGAGACGAAGTTCGACGTGCCCGTGTGGGTCTACGCCGTAGTCGACGTCGCGACCCTCCCGGATTCGTCGGGCGGTTCCACGGCAGTCGCCGAGGGAGTCGGGCGGTGAGCGCGCTGCAGGCCGCCGCCCTCACCGGAGACGTGGTCGTCCGGCTCGGCGTCGCCGTGCTGCTCCTGGTCCTCCTCGTGTGGCTGCTGCTCCTCGCCATCCGCCCAGCCCGCGCGGCGGTCGCCTTCATCGCCCCGGGCGCCGGCCCGCGGCTGCGGGCGCTCGCGGCCGCGACTCGGGCCCGACACGAGGCCGGGTGCGCTCGGCTCGCCGCCCTCGAC
>NZ_JABEMA010000135.1 GCF_013004605.1 Pseudokineococcus marinus | reverse complement strand
CCGCGGGCGCGGGCTGTGAGCGCCCCCCGCCAGCTCGGCAGCCAGCTCGGCCGCACCGACCAGACCACCTCGGTCCTGTCCTGGCGGGCCCGGGCCAACCTCACCCTCGCGCTGCTCGTGGCCGCCGCCCGCGACCTCGTCAACGCCCCGCCGGTCGACCTCTACCCCGAGTCCTTCGCGGACGTGGCCGTCGCCGCGGGCAAGGAGCACGGCCTCAAGGTCAAGGTGCTCGACGACGTCGCGCTCGCCAAGGGCGGCTACGGCGGCCTCACGGGCGTCGGCAAGGGCTCGACGCGCGGGCCGCGGCTCGTCAGCGTCACGTGGTCGCCGCGGGGCGCCGCCGCGAAGGTCGCGCTCGTCGGCAAGGGCATCACCTTCGACTCGGGCGGCCTGTCCATCAAGCCCGCCGCGTCGATGGAGACGATGAAGTGCGACATGGGCGGCGCCGCCGCCGTGCTGCAGGCCGTCGTCGCCGCCGCGCGCCTCAAGCTCCCGGTCGAGGTCACCGCCTGGCTCTGCCTCGCCGAGAACATGCCCGGCGGGGGCGCCATGCGCCCCTCCGACGTCATCACGACCTACGGGGGCCGCACCGTCGAGGTGCTCAACACCGACGCCGAGGGCCGCCTCGTGCTGGCCGACGGCCTCGTCTCCGCGAGCGAGCAGCAGCCCGACCTCATCCTCGACGTCGCCACCCTCACCGGCGCCCAGATGGTGGCCCTCGGCAGCCGGGTCTCCGCCGTCATGGCCGACGACCCGCAGGTGGGCCAGCGCGTCGTCGCGGCCGCCGAGCGCTCGGGCGAGCAGTTCTGGCCCATGCCGCTGCCGGAGGAGCTGCGCGCGAGCCTGGACTCGCCGGTGGCCGACATCGCCAACATGGGCGAGCGCTACGGCGGCATGCTCGTCGCCGGCCTCTTCCTGCGGGAGTTCGTGGGCCGCACGGGCGGCGAGGGCAGCCCCCGCATCCCGTGGGCGCACCTCGACATCGCCGGGCCCGCCTTCAACGAGGGCAAGCCGTGGGGCTACACGGGCAAGGGCGGCACCGGCGTGGCCGTGCGCACCCTCGTGCAGGTGCTCGAGGACGCCGGCAAGCGCTGAGTCCCGCGAGCCGCGGCGTCCCGAGGACGCCGCGGCTCGACCCCGGCAGGGACCAGGGCGGACCGTCGGCCGGGAGGGACGTCTCCTTCCGGCCGGGGTCCTGGTCCAGCTGTGGTGAGGGCGGCGGCGTCAGCCTGTGGCGAGTGCGGCGCGGACGAGGGCCAGCGCGAGATCGCCGTCGACCCCGAGGCGCCGGACCCGCTCGGCGTACTCGGTCGCGGCCGCGACGGCCTGCGCCTCGGCGTCCGTGCCTGCGGCGACCACGGTCCCGGCACGGCCACGGGTCTCCACGACGCCGTCGGCCTCGAGCTCCTTGTACGCCCGAGCGACGGTGCCCGGCGCGACACCCAGGTCCTCGGCCAGACGCCGCACCGGCGGGAGCCTCTCCCCCGGCGCGAGGTCACCCGCGCCGACGGCCTCCACGACCTGGGCCCGCAGCTGCTCGTAGGGCGGCACGCCCGAGCCCTCGTCGACGCGGAAGGCGATCACGGTTGCACCCGCTGAGCGGAGCCCACATCAGGTCGCGCGCCGCCGGCGCTCGGGGACGCCGCGGACGGGAGGTCGCTCACCGTCGGCGCCGGGCCTTCTCCTCCGCCCGCTGGCGCGCGTTGTAGTCGCGCATGCGCTGCGGGTAGCCGGTGAAGTTGACGTCGTAGAAGGGCATGGCCAGGTCCTGGGCGAACTGCCGGGCCGTCCTCGCGTCGGGCACGCGACGCCGCGTCCACTCCCCGTCGGTGGCGATGAGCAGCAGCGTCAGCCCCGTGTCGTTGGTCGCCGGCTCGAGGTAGGCCTCGACGCCCACGCGGGTGCGCGCGAACTCGGCCATGTGCGCCGAGGACTCGCCGCGCTCCGCGCGCGGTGACGGGGCGCCCGCCGCCGACCCCGGCGACGCTGCGCCGCCCCGGCCGAGGAGCCGCGACCACCACGCCATGCCGTCCTCCTCCGTGCGCCGTGCGAGGCAGGCCCCCGCCGAGCTCACCACGGTAGCCGTGCCACCCGGGCGGCCGGTGCGGGTCGCGCTCCCGACCACGGACGACGGGCGTCACGGGTCGTCGCCGTCGTCACCGCACCAGGATCTGCCGTCCGCGAGGCCGCCATCACGGCCGGGCCGATGGCCAGGGCCGGCGCCCTCCGGCTCGACGTGGTGGTCGGGCTCACGACCACCGTGCTCGACGGCAGCGTCGGGCGCGCCAGCATCGTCGGGCGCGACGACAGCCTCGTCCTCCGGGCCTGGCTCGTCCGGGTCACCGGGGTCGTCGAGGTGATGGAGCTCGTGGGAGAGGTCTTCCAGTCGTGCTCGCCACGGGGGTGGGGTGGTGGTCGGTGGGGGGTCGCCGGGCCGGGTGATGACGGGTCTGCCGTCGACGACGTGGGCGACCAGGGCGCCGGTGTGGACGCGGCGGTGGTCGTGCCCGCACACCAGGGCCAGGTTCGACAGGTCCGTGGGGCCGCCGTCGGCCCAGTGCACGACGTGGTGGGCGTGGGTCCGGGAGACGGGGGCGTCGCAGTCGGGGGCGATGCAGCCCCGGTCGCGGATGGCGGGGGCGCGCCGCTGCGCGGGCGTGACCGTGTAGGCAGCGCGGCCGACGTCCAGCGGCTCCGAGCGGGACCCCAGGACGGCGGGCACGACCTCGGCGTCGCACGCCAGCCGGCGCACCGCTCCGGCCGACAGGGGGGCGTCGTCGGGCAGCAGGCCCGCCCCGGCGACCTGACCGGTGAGGGCGGTGAGGTCCATCGTCACCACGACCCGCGCCCGCGCCCCGCCCTCGGAGGGGACTCCCGTGGGGCTGCCCGGCGGGGCCGACAGGGCCTTGTCGGCCAGGGCGACGAGGGCGTCGGCGCGGCGCTGCGCCGCCGAGCGCAGGTCAGGCCCGTGCTCTCTCGACGGCTCGGGCGCCGCCAGCGCTTCGATCGCGGTCATCACCGTGGCCCGTGGGGGCGCGGCGGTCCCGCCGCCGCGCCGCGGGGCCCGGCCGCGTCCGGTTGCCGCGCTCGCCCGGGGTAGTGCCAGGATGGGCGGCGCCCCGGCGCCGCGGACGACCTCCGCGGGCGGGGGCGGACAGACGTCCCGCGACCCAGCGACACCCCAGGAGCCCCGCGTGCCCGAGTCCCCCGCAGACACCGTCTACGACGTCGTCGTGCTCGGGGGTGGCAGCGGCGGGTACTCCGCGGCCTTCCGGGCCGCCGAGCTGGGCCTGTCGGTCTGCCTCGTCGAGAAGGCCGAGCTGGGCGGCACCTGCCTGCACCGCGGCTGCATCCCGACGAAGGCCCTCCTCCACGCCGCCGAGGTGGCCGACTCCGCCCGCCACGCCGAGGGCTTCGGCGTCAAGGCCGAGCTCCAGGGCATCGACATGGCCGGGGTCAACAAGTACAAGGACGGCATCGTCAGCCGCCTCTACAAGGGCCTCCAGGGCCTCGTGAAGGCGCACAAGGTGACGATGGTCGAGGGCGAGGGCCGCCTCGTCGCCAGCGACGCCGTCGAGGTCGACGGCACCCGCTACCGCGGCAAGAACGTCGTCCTCGCCACCGGCTCCTACTCCAAGAGCCTCCCCGGCCTGGAGATCGGCGGCCGCGTCATCACGAGCGAGCAGGCCATCCGGCTCGACCACGTCCCCGAGCGGGCCATCGTCCTCGGCGGGGGCGTCATCGGCTGCGAGTTCGCCAGCGTGTGGAAGTCCTTCGGCGTCGACGTGACGATCGTCGAGGCGCTCCCCCGCCTCGTCGCGGCGGAGGACGAGGCGGCCTCGAAGGCCCTCGAGCGCGCCTTCCGCAAGCGCAAGATCGGCTTCTCCACCGGCGTGCGCTTCAAGGGCGTCACGCAGGACGACAGCGGCGTCCACGTCGAGCTCGAGGACGGCAAGACCTTCGACGCCGACCTCATGCTCGTCGCCGTGGGTCGCGGGCCCTCCACGCAGGGCCTCGGCTACGAGGACGCCGGCGTCACCCTCGACCGAGGCTTCGTCATCACCGACGAGCGGCTCCGCACCGGCGTCGAGACGGGCGCGGGCGGCCACGTCTACGCCGTCGGCGACATCGTCCCGGGCCTGCAGCTCGCGCACCGCGGCTTCGCGCAGGGGATCTTCGTCGCCGAGGAGATCGCCGGCCAGCAGCCGGCGCCGGTCGTCGACGCGATGATCCCGCGGGTCACCTACTCGACGCCGGAGATCGCCTCCGTCGGTCTCACCGAGCGCCAGGCGCGCGAGCTCCACGGCGAGGACGGCGTCGAGGTGCTCGAGTACAACCTCGGCGGCAACGGGAAGAGCCAGATCCTCGGCACCCAGGGCTTCGTCAAGCTCGTCCGGCAGAAGGACGGCCCCGTCGTCGGCTTCGTCGCCGTCGGCGACCGCATGGGCGAGCAGGTCGGCGAGGCCCAGCTCATCGTCAACTGGGAGGCCTTCCCCGAGGAGGTCGCCGCTCTGGTGCACGCGCACCCGACCCAGAACGAGTCCCTCGGCGAGGCCCACCTGGCCCTCGCCGGGAAGCCGCTGCACAGCCACAGCTGAGGGCCGGGGCGCCCCGCTCGACGCGCGGGACGCCAGCACCCGCACCGAGCCGTCCGACCCCAGAGGAACAGGAGACCCCATGTCCCAGTCCGTGCAGATGCCCGCCCTCGGCGAGAGCGTCACGGAGGGCACCGTCACGCGCTGGCTCAAGCAGGTCGGCGACGCCGTCGAGGTCGACGAGCCCCTGCTCGAGGTGTCGACCGACAAGGTCGACACCGAGGTCCCCTCGCCCTTCGCCGGGACGCTGCAGCAGATCCTCGTCGAGGAGGACGAGACGGTCGAGGTCGGCGCCGACCTGGCCGTCATCGGCGACGGCGAGGCCGGGGGCGGCGGTGACGCGGACCAGGGCTCGCAGGACGCCGCCCAGGACGAGCAGCCCGCCCCCGCGCAGGACCAGCAGGCGCAGGACGAGCAGCCGCAGCAGGAGGAGCCCTCCTCCGCGGGGCCGCAGGCGGCCTCGCCCCAGCAGGGCGGCGGCAGCGGCTCCGGGACGACGGTCGCGATGCCGGCGCTCGGCGAGAGCGTCACCGAGGGCACGGTCACCCGCTGGCTCAAGAGCGAGGGCGACACGGTGGAGGTCGACGAGCCCCTGCTCGAGGTCTCCACCGACAAGGTCGACACCGAGGTCCCCTCACCCGTCGCGGGCACCATCACCAAGATCCTCGTGGGCGAGGACGAGACCGTCGAGGTCGGCGCGGACCTCGTCGTCGTCGGCGGCGAGCCCTCCGGCGGCGACTCCTCCGGCAGCGGCGCGCAGGACCAGGGCGCCGGCGAGGCGCAGGAGGCCCCCGCCCCGGCCCCCGGCGAGTCCGACGACGCCGAGGACCTCGGCGACGAGGCGGCCTCCCGCGAGCAGGCCGAGGAGGACGCGGAGCGCAAGACGTCCTCGCGCGGCTCGGGCGCGGACGACTCCGGCGACCCGGAGGCACCGCCCGCCGGGCAGTCCGAGCCCGAGCAGGACACGCAGTCCTACACGTCGCCCGAGCCGCAGGTCCCGACGGGCACCGCCCAGCCGCAGGCCTCGGAGCCCCCGAGCGGCGGCAGCACCACGTCGCCGTCGTCGACGGGCAGCGGCTACGTCACGCCGCTCGTGCGCAAGCTCGCGCAGCAGCACGGCGTCGACCTCTCGACCCTGACCGGGACGGGCGTGGGCGGCCGCCTGCGCAAGCAGGACGTCCTCGCCGCGGCCGAGAAGGCCCAGCAGTCGGACCAGCAGCCCGCCGAGCAGGAGCAGCCCTCGGCCGGCGCGGCCGCCGCCCAGCAGGCGCCGTCCGGCTCGGCGGAGTCCTCCGCCGGCACCCGCGCCGACGGCCCCTCCGTCAAGGGCCGCACCGAGGAGGCGGCGCGCGCCGTCGCCTCCAAGCGGGGCACGACGGAGAAGATGTCGCGCCTGCGCAAGGTCATCGCCCAGCGCATGGTCGAGTCGCTGCAGGTCTCGGCCCAGCTGACGAGCGTCGTCGAGGTGGACGTCACCCGCATCGCCCGGCTGCGGGCCCGCGCCAAGTCCTCCTTCGAGCAGCGCGAGGGCGGGCGGCTGTCCTTCATGCCGTTCTTCGCGCTCGCCGTCTGCGAGGCCCTCAAGGCCTACCCGCAGGTCAACGCGAGCGTCGACGGCGACTCGGTCGTCTACCACGCGCAGGAGAACCTCGGCATCGCGGTCGACACCGAGCGCGGCCTGCTCGTGCCGGTCATCAAGGAGGCGGGCGACCTCAACCTCGCGGGCCTCAACCGCCGGATCGCCGACCTGGCCGAGCGCACGCGGACGAACAAGGTCACGCCCGACGACCTCGCCGGCGGCACGTTCACCATCACGAACACGGGCAGCCGCGGGGCGCTCTTCGACACCCCGATCATCAACCAGCCGCAGGTGGCCATCCTCGGCACCGGGGCGATCGTCAAGCGTCCGGTCGTCGTCACGGACGGCGAAGGCGGGGAGTCCATCGCGGTGCGCTCGATGATGTACCTGGCCCTCTCCTACGACCACCGCATCGTCGACGGCGCGGACGCGGCCCGCTTCCTGTCCACGCTCAAGGCGCGGCTCGAGGAGGGCGACTTCGCCTCCGAGGTCGGCCTGTAGGGGCGTCCCCCCGAGAGCACGACGTCGGCGCAGCCGCCGTCGGAGTCGACCGTCGCCACGCCCCCCCGGGCGCGGCGGCGGTCGACCCGCACCACCACCCGCACCACCACGACGGCCCGCCCCCGGGCCCTCCCGGCCCCTGGAGGTCGCGCGCATGAAGGTCGTCGTCTGCGGTGCCTCCGGCCTCATCGGCACCGCCCTGCGCGAGCGCCTCGTCGAGCGGGGCCACCAGGTGGTCCAGCTCGTCCGGCGCGAGCCCTCCGGTCCCGACCAGGTGCGCTGGGACCCGGCCCGACGCCGTCTCGACGCGGGCGCCCTCGAGGGCGTGGAGGCCGCCGTCAACCTCTCGGGGGCGGGCGTCGGGGACCAGCGCTGGACCCCGGCGTACCAGCGCGAGGTCCTCGCCTCGCGCACCGAGCCCACCCGCACGCTCGCCGAGGCCCTCGCCCGGCTCGAGCCCCGGCCGCGGGTCCTCGTGCAGGGGTCCGCGATCGGCGTCTACGGCCATCGGGGCGAGGAGGTCCTCACCGAGTCGTCCGCGCCGGGCTCGACGTTCCTGGCGGACGTCGTCCTGGACTGGGAGGCGGCCGCGCGCCCCGCGCAGGACGCCGGCATCCGCACCGCCTTCGCCCGCACGGGGCTCGTCATGGCCCCGGGCGCCGGCGCCTTCGGCAAGCTGCTTCCGCTCCTGCGCCTCGGCCTGGGCGGCCCCCTCGGCGACGGTCGGCAGTGGTGGAGCTGGATCACGCTCGAGGACGAGGTCTCCGCCCTGGTCCACCTCCTGGAGACCGACGTCGAGGGGCCCGTCGACCTCACGGGGCCGGCGCCGGTGCGCAACGCGGAGCTGACGCGCGCCCTGGGACGCGCCTTCGGACGGCCCACCCTCCTCCCGGTCCCGCGGCTCGCCCTGCGGGCGGTCGTGGGCGGCTTCGCCGACGAGATCCTCGCCAGCCAGCGCGTGCTGCCGACCGTGCTCCAGCGCAGCGGCTTCCGCTTCGCCCACGAGGACGTGGACGCCGCCGCCCGCTGGCTCGCCGACGCCGCCTGACAGCCGTCGCGGGCGTCGTGCCGCCGTCGTCTCGGACGCTCCGTCCTCCCCCTTCTTCGCAGGGCGGCACCCGCTGGATTGGTCCGCGCGCCGATGAGGACCCGAAGCGGTGGACTTCAGCGCCCGACACGCGTTCTCGCTGGTCAGGGGCCTGGTCCCGTGGTCTCCTAGGTCGCGGCGGAGCTCGCTCCGCCGGATCCGACGACGGCGCCGACGCCGTTCCCGACGACCGGAGGACACCCCCGTGATCAAGAAGACCCTCGCCCTCTCCGCGGCCCTGGCCATCACGACGCTCCCCCTCGCGGCCCCCGCGATGGCGGCGAGCAGCGGCACCACGGAGCTCACCGGCAGCCTCACCCAGCTCAACGACAGCGGCGCCAGCGCCGAGGTCACCGGGTCCATCACCGGCGACGAGCTGACGATCGACATCACGCCCCAGGGCCTGCTCGAGGGCGCTCCCCACGCGCAGCACATCCACATCGGCGGCACGAACTCCTGCCCGTCGAACGACATGGAGGGCTCCGGCGCGAACGGCGCCCTGCAGGTCACCGA
>NZ_JABEMA010000134.1 GCF_013004605.1 Pseudokineococcus marinus | reverse complement strand
CACCGATTGCCCGTGTGATCCTGCGGCCGTGGCGCATCAGCCGCGGCGGAGGAGCTCCAGCGCGGACCGCGCGCCGCCGCGGAGCTCCCCGCCCGCTCGACGAGCTCGAACGACCCGGCTCAGACCGCGGCGCGGTCCCCGGCCGGTCGACGGCGCAGGCGTGCGTCGAGCAGGGCCGGCGGCTTGTACTCCTGGTCGAGGCGGGTGACGTCGGTGCCCGGCGGGACGATCTCGTCGACGAGCCCGAGGCGCAGGGCCTCCTCGGCGCCGACCGGGGCGCCCGACCACAGGAGGTCCTTGGCGCGGGAGGGTCCGACGAGCCGGGCGAGGCGCTGGGTGCCGCCCGCGCCCGGCAGCACGCCGAGCCCGACCTCGGGCAGTCCGAGGCGGGCGTCCTGCGCGCACACCCGCACGTCGCAGGCCAGCGCCAGCTCGAGGCCGCCGCCGAGGGCGGCTCCCTCGACCGCGGCGACGACGGGCACCCGGACGGCCGCGACGGCGTCCGTGAAGGCCTGGAGCGCGGGCGCCCTGGCGGCCATCTCCTCCCCCGTCATGGCGGCCATCTCGTGGACGTCGGCGCCCGCCCCGAAGACCGCGCCGCCGGTGACCACGACGGCGCGGACGTCGTCGCACGCGTCGGCCTCGCGCGCCAGCGCCCCCACGAGGTCCTGCGCGGCGGCGTCGAGGGCGTTGACCGGCGGCCGCCGCAGCCGCAGGACGGCGACGCCGTCGTGACGGCGCTCGAGCAGCGCGGCGGGCGCCCCGTCCGGCCCAGCGCCGCCGTCCGCCCGCGAGCCCTCGTGCGCACCTTCCACGGCCACCTCCGCTGCGACGGGCCGCACCGGCCGCGCGGCGCCGGCACGACGCTAGACGGACGGCGCCGGACGGACGGCGGGGGGACGGGGCGCGGACCGGTGGCACAGTGGTCGGCCGTGCCTGCCGATGAGACCAGCGTGAGCAGCACCCCGCCGTCGACGTCGGACGCCCTCCCGCGCAGCCGTCCCGCCCCCCTGGGGCTCCACCTCGTCCCGGGCGGCGCGAGCGCCGCCGTCTACGCCCCGCACGCCGAGCTCGTCGAGGTCTGCCTGCTCGACGACGACGGCGCGGGCGGCTGGGCCGAGCGCCGCGTGCCGCTCACCGGGCGCACCCACGGCGTCTGGCACGGCCTCGTGCCGGGGGTGGACGCCGGGCAGCGCTACGGGCTGCGCGCGCACGGCCCCTGGGAGCCCGAGCGCGGCCACCGCTTCAACCGCGACAAGCTGCTCCTCGACCCCTACGCGCGCGGGCTGGCGGACGAGGTGCGGCTCGAGGCGGCGCACTTCGGCCACGAGGTCGACGAGGGCTGGCGCCCCGTCGACGGCCCGGCCCGCGCCGGCGGCGCGCGGCGGCGCAGCACGAGCGACTCCCTCGCGTGCGCGCCGCACGGGGTGCTCCTGCCGCAGCGGCGGGCCGACCCGGCGCAGCGCCCGGGCACCCCCTGGTCGGAGACGGTCGTCTACGAGGCCCACGTGCGCGGCCTCACCATGCGCCACCCCGACGTGCCGCCGGAGCTGCGCGGCACCTACGCCGCCCTGGGGCACCCCGCCGTCGTCGCGCACCTGCGCGACCTCGGCGTCACGGCGCTGGAGCTCCTGCCCGTGCAGGCCATCGCCGAGGAGCCGTGGCTCGCCCGGCGCGGGCGCCGCAACGCCTGGGGCTACAGCACCCTGTCCTACTTCGCCCCCGCTCCCCGGTACGCCAGCGCAGCGGCCCGCGCCGCCGGGCCGGCGGCGGTCGAGGCCGAGCTGGCCGGCGCCGTCGAGGCGCTCCACGCGGGAGGCCTCGAGGTCCTCCTCGACGTCGTCTACAACCACACGTGCGAGGGCGGCGTCGAGGGACCGACCCTGTCCTTCCGCGGCCTCGACGCCGGCGCGCACTACCGCCTCGACGCCGCCGGCCTGGACGTCGACGTCAGCGGGTGCGGAGGGACCCTGGACGCCTCCTCGGCCCGGGTCGTCGGCCTCGTCATGGACTCCCTGCGCCACTGGGTCCAGGCCTACGGCGTCGACGGGTTCCGCTTCGACCTCGCGCCCGCCCTGGCGCGGGGGCGCGACGTCGCGGCCTTCGACCCCGAGCACCCCTTCCTCGTCGCGGCCCGCCAGGACCCCGTGCTCGCCGACGTCAAGCTCGTGGCCGAGCCGTGGGACGTGGGCCCCGGCGGCTGGCGGACGGGGCAGTTCCCGCCGCCCTTCGCCGAGTGGAACGACCGCTACCGCGACGACGTCCGCAGCTTCTGGCTGGCCGACGCCGCCCGCGCCCGCGCCGGGGGCCGCCCCGACGCCGGCGTGCGCCACCTCGCGACCCGCCTGGCCGGCTCGGCCGACCTCTTCGCGCACGGGGCGAGCACCGACGCCTCCCGGCGCGGACCGCTGGCGTCGGTCAACCTCCTCGCCGCCCACGACGGCTTCACGCTCGCCGACGCCTGCGCGTACGAGTCCAAGCACAACGAGGGCAACGGGGAGGACAACCGGGACGGCCACGGGGACAACCGGTCCGACAACCACGGCGTCGAGGGCCCGACCTCCGACGAGGCCGTGCTCGGCGCGCGGCGCCGCTCGGTGCGCAACCTCCTCGGCACGCTGCTGCTGTCCACGGGCACGCCCATGCTCCTCGGCGGCGACGAGCTGCTGCGCACGCAGGACGGCAACAACAACGCCTACGTCGTCGACGACGAGAGCGTGTGGCTCGACTGGCCGGCCCTGCGCCGCGGCGGGGCGCCCGCGGACCTGCTGGCGACGACGCGCCACCTCCTGGCCCTGCGGCGCGAGCACCCCGCGCTGCGCCAGGACACCTTCCTGTCCGGGCGACCGGTCCACGCCGACGGCACGACCGACCTGGCGTGGTTCGCGCCGGACGGGCGCCCGATGACCGAGGACCGCTGGCACGAGGCGCAGCTGCGCACGCTGCAGATGTTCCTCCACGGGGACCCGGTGGCCCACCGCTCGCTGCTCGTCGTCCTGCACTCGGGCGCCGGCCCGGTGCCGGTGCGCCTGCCGGAGGAGCCCTGGGCGCGCCGCTGGGAGCTGCTGTGGGACAGCACCTGCGAGCGCCCTGAGGACGTCGTGCCGCACGTCGCCGAGCCCGGCGAGCAGGTGGAGCTCGGGCCCACGTCGCTGCGCGTCTACGCCGCCGAGCGCCCGTAGGCCCCGGACGGCGCCCCCGGACGACGCCCCCGGACGGCGAGGGGCCCCGCCCGACGAGGTCGGACGGGGCCCGGCGGCGCCCGGCGCCGCTGCCGCGGCGCGCGGGTCAGGCGTTGGCGACGAGCCCCAGCTCGGTCGGCGCCGCGAGGAGCTCGTGGCGCGGCAGGACGCGCACCGTGTAGCCGACCGGCCCGGTGCGGCGCAGCGGGACCTCCCCGGCGTAGGAGTGCCGGCCGTCCTCCAGCGCCTCGACGTGGCTGAGGCGCACGGTGCCGGTGGCCACGAGCTCGTCGGCGCTCGTCACCCGGCCGTGGACGACTTGCACCTCGACGTCCTCGGGCGCGAGCGACCCGAGGGAGACGTAGGCCCGGACGCCGAGGACGTCGCCGAGCAGCGGGTCGTCGGTGAGGCCGACGGACTCGGCGTGGTCGACGCGCACGCCGCCCCAGCCGCCCCGCACGTGCTCCACCCACGTGGCGAGGCGGCGCGCCCCGGCGTGGCCCTCGGCCGCCACGGCCCGGCCGCTCGCGGCGGCGGGCACGTAGAGGCGCTCGACGTACTCGGCGACCATCCGCGTGGCCAGCACCTTCGGCCCGAGCACCGACAGCGTGTGGCGGACCATCTCCAGCCACCGCGCGGGCGGCGCGCCGTCGGGGCCGGTGTCGTAGAAGCGCGGCGCCACCTGGTTCTCGACGAGGTCGTACAGCGCCGCCGCCTCGAGGTCGTCGCGCCGGTCCGGGTCCTCGACCCCGTCGGCCGTGGGGATGGCCCAGCCGTTCTCGCCGTCGAACCACTCGTCCCACCACCCGTCGAGGATGGAGAGGTTGAGCCCGCCGTTGAGGGCGGCCTTCATGCCCGACGTCCCGCAGGCCTCCAGCGGCCGCAGCGGGTTGTTGAGCCAGACGTCGCAGCCCGGGTACAGGGACTGCGCCATGCCGATGTCGTAGTCGGGCAGGAAGACGATGCGGTGGCGCACCGCCGGGTCGTCGGCGAAGCGGACGAGCTGCTGGATGAGGGCCTTGCCCGAGTCGTCGGCCGGGTGCGACTTGCCGGCGATGACGAGCTGGACGGGCCGGGTCGGGTGCAGCAGCAGGGCCTTGAGCCGCTCCGGGTCGCGCAGCATGAGGGTGAGCCGCTTGTACGTCGGCACCCGGCGGGCGAAGCCCATGGTGAGCACGCCGTCGTCCATGACCTCGTCCACCCAGCCCAGCTCGGCGGCCGAGGCGCCCCGCTCGAGCCAGGACGCCCGCAGCCGACGGCGCACCTCGGCGACGAGGGAGGCCCGCATGGCGCGCCGCGCCTCCCACAGGCGGTCGGCGGGGACGTCCGCCGCCGCGGCCCAGGCCTCCACGTGGCGGGTCGGGTAGGCGCCGGCGGTCTCCTGCAGGAGGTCGTCGAGGCGGCGGTCGACCCACGTCGGCGCGTGGACGCCGTTGGTCACCGACGTGATGGGCACCTCGTCGGCGTCCAGGCCGGGCCACAACCCGTCGAACATGCCGCGGCTCACGTCGCCGTGGAGCTGGGAGACGCCGTTCGCGCGCTGCGCGAGGCGCAGGCCCATGACGGCCATGTTGAAGATGCCGGGCTGGCCGCCGGGGTAGTCCTCCGCGCCGAGCGCGAGGAGGCGGTCGCCGTCGACGGCGGGCACCGCGGCCGTGACGAAGGCGCGCACCTGCTCGGCGTCGAAGCGGTCGATGCCCGCGGGCACGGGCGTGTGGGTCGTGAAGACCGTGGCCGCGCGGCCCGCCTGCAGGGCGGCCTCGAGCCCGAGCCCGGCGCCCAGCGCCTCGCCGATGCGCTCGACGCCGAGGAAGCCGGCGTGGCCCTCGTTGGTGTGGAACACCTCCGGCGCCGGGGCGCCCGTCAGGCGCGACCACAGGCGCAGGGCCCGGACGCCGCCGATGCCGAGCAGCATCTCCTGCAGGAGGCGCTTCTCGCCGCCGCCGCCGTAGAGGCGGTCGGTCGTCGCCCGCAGGTCGGGGTCGTTCTCCTCGACCTGCGAGTCGAGGAGCAGCAGGGGCACGCGGCCGACGTCGGCCCGCCACACGTGCGCGTGCAGCGTGCGGTCCCCGGGCAGGGCGAGGGAGACGCGGCAGGGGGCGCCGTCGGCCTCGCGCAGCTGGGAGAGCGGCAGCCCCGCGGGGTCGAGCACGGGGTAGGTCTCGGTCTGCCAGCCGTCGCGCGAGAGCGACTGGCGGAAGTAGCCCTGCTGGTAGAGCAGCCCGACGCCGACGATCGGGACGCCGAGGTCGGAGGCCGCCTTGAGGTGGTCGCCGGCGAGGATGCCGAGGCCGCCGGAGTACTGGGGCAGCACGGAGGTGACGCCGAACTCCGGGGAGAAGTAGGCGATCGCGGCGGGCCCGCCGCCCTCCCAGCCCGTCGTCGCGCCCTGGTACCAGCGCGGCTCGGTGAGGTAGGTGTCGAGGTCGGCCTCCGCGGCGCGGACGCGGGCGACGAGCGCCTCGTCGGCGGCGAGCTCGGCCAGGCGGTCGGGGCCCACCTCGGCCAGGAGCGCCACCGGGTCGTGGCCGACCTGCTCCCAGACCGCGGCGTCGACCTCGCGGAAGAGGTCCTGGGTCGGCGGGTGCCACGACCAGCGCAGGTTGTGCGCCAGCCGGCCGAGGGCCGCCAGCGGCGCGGGCAGGGCGGTGCGGACGGTGAACCGTCGGATCGCTCTCACGGGCGCGCAGGCTAGCCACCGCCGTCCGCCGGGTCTCCCCTCGCCCACCAGCCGGTCGACCCGTCCGCCCCGGCGCACCGACGGACCTCCCGCGCCCACGTGTGGGTCGGCGCCGGTCTCGGTAGGTTCGCGGCCGTGCCGACCTCGCGACGCCAGACCCCCGACCGCGCGGCCCCCCGTCCGCCCGCCGGCGCCGCACCGGGCGCCGCGGACGACGACCTCGCCGCACCGGCGCCCTCGACGGCCTCCGCCGCCGTCGACGCCCCCGCCGGCCCGTCGCCCGCCACGGCCTCGCCCTCGTGCGTCATGGGCCGCATCCCCGTCGTGGACCTCGCGCCCGTCGTCGACGGGGGCCGCTGGCCCGCGCGCGCCGTCGTGGGCGAGGCCGTCCCCGTCACGGCCACCGTCTTCCGGGAGGGCCACGACGCCGTCTCCGCCGAGGCCGTGCTCCTGCGCCCCGACGGCACCGAGGCCTCGCGCACGCGCATGACCTGCACCAACCCGGGCCTCGACGCCTGGCGCACCGACGTCGTCCCCGACGCGACGGGCGAGTGGTCCTTCCGCGTCGAGGCGTGGTCGGACCCGTACGCGACGTGGGAGCACGGCGCCCGGGTGAAGGTCGAGACCCCGGGCGTGAGCGACGCGGACGTCGAGCTGGCGCTCGCCGACGGCGCCCTCGTCCTCGAGCGCGCCGCCGCCGTCCCCGGGCGCAGCGCCGACGACGTGGAGCACCTCCTCGCCGGCGCGCGCGGCCTGCGCGACGAGGGACGCCCGCTGGCGGCGCGCTTCGCGGCCGGCGCCTCCGCCGAGGTGGAGGGCGCGCTGGCGCGCCTCCCCCTGCGCGACCTCGTCACCCCGACGCCGGACGCCCGCCTCGTGGTGCAGCGCCCCCTGGCCCTCGCCGGGTCCTGGTACGAGCTCTTCCCGCGCTCGGAGGGCGCGTACTACGACGAGGCCGCGGGGCGCTGGGTCTCCGGCACCCTGCGCACGGCCTCCGAGCGTCTGCCCGCGCTGGCCGACCAGGGCTACGACGTCGTCTACCTGACGCCCGTGCACCCCATCGGCCGCACCTTCCGCAAGGGGCGCAACAACACCCTGGACGCGACCGAGGAGGACCCGGGCTCGCCCTACGCCATCGGGTCGGAGGACGGCGGTCACGACGCGATCCACCCCGACCTCGGCACGTTCGAGGACTTCGACGCCTTCGTCGCCCGCGCCCGCGAGCTCGACCTCGAGGTCGCCCTCGACCTGGCGCTGCAGTGCTCGCCCGACCACCCGTGGGTCCGCGAGCACCCCGAGTGGTTCGTCCAGCGCGCCGACGGGTCCATCGCCTACGCGGAGAACCCGCCGAAGAAGTACCAGGACATCTACCCGCTCGACTTCGACCGCGACCCGGCCGGCATCTACGCCGAGGTGCTGCGCGTCGTCCTGCTGTGGGTCGAGCACGGGGTCACGCTCTTCCGCGTCGACAACCCCCACACCAAGCCGGTGGAGTTCTGGGAGTGGCTCATCGCGGAGGTGAACCGCGACCACCCGGACGTCATCTTCCTCGCCGAGGCCTTCACGCGGCCGGCGATGATGCACGGTCTCGCCAAGGCGGGCTTCCAGCAGAGCTACACCTACTTCACGTGGCGCAACACCAAGGCCGAGCTCACCGAGTACGGCACCGAGCTCACCGGCCCCTCGGCCGCGTACATGCGCCCGAGCTTCTGGCCGACGACGCACGACATCCTCACGCCCTTCATGAGCCAGAACGGACGCCCCGCGTTCGAGCTGCGCGCCGTCCTCGCCGCGACCATGTCGCCGACCTGGGGCGTCTACGCCGGCTACGAGCTCGTCGAGGACGTGCCGCGGCCGGGCGCCCAGGAGCAGATCGACAACGAGAAGTACCAGTACAAGCCGCGCGACTTCGACCGCGCGCTCGTCGAGGGCCGCAGCATCGCCCCGCTCCTGCAGCGCCTCAACGAGCTGCGCCGCGAGCACCCCGCGCTGCAGCGCCTGCGCGGCACGGTGTTCCACCCGACCGACGACGACCAGGTCATCGCCTACACCCGCCACCTGCCGGCGCACCTGTCGCCGACGGGCGAGGAGGACCTCGTCCTCGTCGTCGTCTGCCTCGACCCCCAGCAGTGGCACCAGACCTTCGTCCACCTCGACACGGACGCCCTCGGCCTCGCCGGGGACGAGCAGGTGCTGGCGGAGGACGGCCTCACCGGCGGCCGCTGGACCTGGGGCCGCGACGTCTACGTCGACCTGGGCCCCGGCCGGCCCGCCCACGTCGCCGCCCTGCGCCGCGGGGGCGCCGCATGACCCCGCCTCCCCCGCCCGGCGCCACCACGACCACCCCCGGAGGCCCGATGACCGGCCAGACCCCGACCGGCCACCCCGCGACCGGTCCCCTGCCCACCGTCGGCGGCCCCGCCACGGGCCCGCTGCCCGTCCAGGCCGGACCCGCGACCGGCCCCGTCGCCGTGGTGGGCGCGCCCGCCGGCGG
>NZ_JABEMA010000133.1 GCF_013004605.1 Pseudokineococcus marinus | reverse complement strand
CGGCGTCGTGCCGCTGCGCCTGCTCGAGCGCCGCGCCCAGCCGGCGGGCCGTGGAGCCGGTGACCTCGCCGCTCGCCACCTCGCCCGCGAGCACGTCGGCGAGCGCGTCGAGCGCCCCCGGCGCCCGCAGGTCGGCCACGGGCACGTCGGCCGGGTCGGTGCCCGACCCCAGGTGCCAGCCCGGGTAGGACGGCTGGTTGTAGCTCGTCTGCTGGCGGGCCACCTCGGCGCGGTACTGCGGGTCGTGCATGAGGGTCGGGATCCCGCGGTCGGTCACCTCGGTGCTGAGGAACATCCGGACCGCGGTGCTGTCCTCGGTGCGCAGGAGGAGCTCCTCGCGCCAGTCGCCCACGACGTCGGCGACGAGCCCGGCGTTGCCCTTGGTCCCGTTGTTCGTCAGCGTGCCGTCGGCCTCGAGGAGCACGCCGCGGCGGGCGTCGACCACCGTGGGCGTCGCGTCCCCCGAGCCCTCGAGGACCTGCGTCGTCATGTCGGCGGCCCACCGGATGCTCTGGTTCGTCCCCAGGGGACGGGGGCCCTGCACGGGCGCGCCCTGCGCGGTGAAGATCGTCCCCGCCGGCTGGCCGGGCACGGACGCCCACATCTCCAGGCCCGGCTGCTCGGGCAGGACGTCGCCGACCATCCCGCGTCCGGTGTCGCGCCCGGAGTACTCGCCGGCGAGCACCTCGCCGATCGCCGCGTCGCGCAGCGCCCAGCCGTACGGCGCGTAGGCGCCGCCCTCGTGGACCGTGAAGATCTCGAGGCCCGGTCGCGTCGGGTCGATGTCGGTGACGTGCATGGCGTCGCCGTGCCCGAGCTTGGCGAGCGCCCCGGGGTCGGCGCTGCCCTCGGGCAGCTCGTCGTAGGAGCTGTAGAGCAGGCTGCCGTCGTCGTCGAGCGTCGCGGAGCCGTAGACGACCTCGTGCCGGCCGTCGCCGTCGACGTCGGCGGCCGACAGGGAGTGGAAGCCCTGCGTCGTGAGGCGGCCCCACTCCGGGCTGGTGCCCTCCGTCCCGTGCGGACCGGCGTCGAAGGGGTTGGCCATCGGCGTCCAGCCGCTGTCGGCGGTCCAGCGGGTCGTGAGGGACTCCCCGTCCCAGTCCACGGCCGCGACGACGGCGCGCGTGTAGTAGCCGCGGCCGAGGACGGCCGACGGGCGGTCGCCGTCGAGGTAGGCGATGCCCGACAGGAACCGGTCGACGCGGTTGCCCGGCTCGATGCGGGACATGGCGTAGTCGCCCCACATCAGCCCGTCGTCGTGGCGGCCGGGCTCGTACCGGACGGTGTCGAGCTCCTCGCCCGTCGCCGCGTCGAAGGCGGTGAGGTACTCGGGCCCCGTGAGGACGAAGCCCTCGAAGGTCCTCAGGTCGTTGCGGCCGCTGCGCGCCGGCGCGTAGACGTCGATGAAGTGGTCGACGAGGGCCTCCGCGTCCTCCCGCGACAGCGGGTAGGGGGCGGGGTCGCCCTCGACGCCGAGGGCCTCCTCGACGGTGGCGGGCCACCGGCCGGCGACGACCTCGGGGTGGGTGTCCCAGCCCTGGAAGACGTCGGCGAGGTGCGACGCGTACTGCTCGGCCGACATCCGCAGGTCGTCGTCGTGCGACCACCCGGCGGCGAGGTCCTCCTCCGGCATGGTGACGAACCGCTCGCCCACGGGCTGCCCGTCGCGGTAGGTGGTGCTCCGCGTGCCGGGCGCCGTCTTGACGAGGAGCTCCGCCCGCCCGTCGCCGTCGAGGTCGTAGACGAGGGGCTGGGCGTAGTGGGCGCCCGAGCGGATGTTGACGCCGAGGTCGACCCGCGCGAGCAGCGTGCCGTCCATCCGGTAGGTGTCGAGCATCGTCGGGCCGGTGTAGCCCTTCTGCGACACGTCCTTGGCGTTGGACGGGTACCACGTGACCATGAGCTCGTACTGCCCGTCGCCGTCCACGTCGCCGACGCTGAGGTCGTTGGCCGAGTACGTGTACGCCTCGCCCGCCGGCGTCGTGCCGCCCTCGGGCTTGCGCAGCGGGACGTCGAGCACGGCCTCGCCCCACGGCGTCGCCTCCGCCCCGCGGTCCACGGGACGCCCGTCGACGACGGCGGTGACGCGGTACGTCGCGTCGGCGGACCCCGCCGCGTCCAGGTAGTTGGTGCTGCCGGAGACGACGCCGAGCAGCTCGCCGTCGCGGAGCACCTGGAAGTCCACCTCCTGCGACCCGCCGGCGGCGCGGGACTCGGGGGCGAGGAGCCGCCAGGACAGGAAGACGCCGTCGTCCGTGACGGCGGCGACGAGGCCGCGGTCGAGCAGCTCCAGCTGGGGGCGGGCCTGGGCCGCGTCGGCGGTGGGCGCGGCGGCGGGGGCGGCCGGAGCGGAGCCGGGGACGGCGAGCGCCGCGCCCGGCCGTCATCCCGCCCGCCACGGGTCCATGGTGCCCCGCCGCGAGCCCCCTGTCGAACGGGTGTTCGACCACGGGCCGCACGGTGGGGGCGGGCGGGGACGAGCGGGGCCGTCAGAGGGCGCGCGGCCGGTAGGCCTCGACGAGCCGGTCCATCACGCCGTCCATGTGCGGGTCGACGACCTGGCGCGCGGGGTCCGCGTCGTACCACTCGACGACCTCGCGGGCGCCCCGGGCGAAGGGGGTCGTCGCGGCGAAGCCCGGCACGAGGGTCTTGAGGACGGTGTTGTCGAAGACCATCGAGTGCGCCTTGTCGCCGAGCAGCCCGGCGCCCCAGCCCTCGTCGGCGGCCGCGATCGCGTCCGACGGCACGTGGACGATCCGCGGCTCGACCCCGGCCGCCGCCGCGACGGTCCGGTAGATCGCGTCCCACGGCAGCGCCTCGTCGGAGGTGATGTGCACGGCCTCGCCCAGCGCGCGCTCGTTCCCCAGCAGCCCGGTGAAGCCCCGGGCGAAGTCGCGGTGGTGCGTCAGGGTCCACAGCGACGTCCCGTCGCCGTGCACGACGACCTCCTTCCCGCGGCGCATGCGGTCGACGACCGTCCACCCGCCGTCGAAGGGCAGCAGGGTTTTGTCGTAGGTGTGCGAGGGGCGCACGACCGTCACGGGGAAGCCGTCCTCGCGGTAGGCGGCCGTGAGCAGCTCCTCGCAGGCGATCTTGTCGCGGCTGTACTGCCAGAAGGGGTTGCGCAGCGGCGTCGACTCGACGACGGGCACCCGCAGGGGCGGCGTCTGGTACGCCGACGCCGAGCTGATGAAGACGTACTGCCCGGTGCGCCCGGTGAAGAGGTCGACGTCGGTGCGCACGTGGTCGGGGGTGAAGGCGACCCAGTCGACGACGACGTCGAACTCCTCGTCGCCCAGCGCACCCCGCACGGACGCGGGGTCGCGGACGTCCGCCTGCAGCACCCGGGCGCCCTCGGGCAGGGGTCGCGTCGTCGTCGTGCCGCGGTTGAGGACCGTGAGGTCGATGCCCCGCTCGACCGCGAGGGCCGAGCAGGCCGAGCTGATGATGCCGCTGCCGCCGACGAACAGGACCTTGAGGGCGCTCATCTGCCTCACCGTAGGCGCGGGGCGTGCTCCCGGCCCGGTGCGGACGCGGCCGCCGGCGACGTGGTCGGCGAGGGTCACCCCAACCCGGTCACGACCTGCCGGTCGCCCTCGGGCGTCACGACGACGACGCCGGGCAGGGCGGAGAGCAGCCGGTCGTAGCCGTAGGGCACGTCCCTCTCGACCGGCCCCTCGATGACCCGGACGACCCCACCCTCCCAGGGCACCACCTGGACCCCGACAGGGGTGTCGCCCTCGCCGCGCCGGCAGGTGGCGAGGAGGGCGCCTCGCCACTCCGCCTCGGGGGGCGCGCACAGGCCTGTGACGACCTGGTCGGCCCCGGCCCGGGATCGCCGGACGTACGTCAGGTCCTCGGCGGGGTCCCCGAAGTACTCGTCCTCGACCGTGCCGTCGAGGAGGCGTCCCCACAGCGCTGCTGCGGAGAAGCCCTTCACGTCCAGGTCCTCGAAGGCCGCGTCGTCGGCGACGACGCGGCCGTCCTCGGCCGCCAGCACGAGGTGCAGCAGCCGCTGCTCACCGTCCTCGGAGGTCGCCACCCGCACGGCGGAGCCGTCGGCGGACGCGCGGAGCCGGGCTCCCCGCTCGTACGGGCCACCGATGCGGACGAGCGCCTCCGGCGACTGCCAGTCCTTCGTCGAGGGCACGGTCCGCGCCGTCCGCCACAGCTCCTCGCCGCTGCCCGATCGCAAGCCCAGCACGCGGACCTCGACCTCGCGAGGGCCCGCCTCGCACATGAGCAGCACGACGACGGCCGGCGCCGTCGCAGCGGTGCCCCAGTGCCGGCACCCCTGCGGGACCGACCACGCCCAGTCGTCGGTCCCGTCGACGGCCCGTGCGGACAGCCCCTCCGTCTCGAACCAGTCGCCCTCGTCCTCGAGCAGGTGCGTGTCAGCCATCACGAGGGGGATCCCTCCCCAGCTCGACCACTCGAGGCCGTGCACGGCTCCGACCGGCTCGCCGGTGGCTCCGTCCAGGGCGACGAGGCGGGTCCCGCCGTCCTCGCCGTCCTCGCGGCTGCCCGACTGCAGGAGGACGGCGACGGTCCCGCCCCCCGGCGAGGCCTCCAGCTGCAGCGACTCGGCGCCGTCGAGCTCGAAACGCCAGCGCTCGCGCCCGGTGCGGCCGTCCAGGGCGACCACACCCGCCTCCGTCCGGTAGGCCACGCCCCCACCAGCAGCGACGACGTCGACACTGGTGGCGCTGAACGCCGTGCCCGGCGACTCGGCGTCCCCGTCGACGTCGCGCTCCCAGGCGACTCCCGTGGGGGGCGTGGTGGGCCCCTGGGTCGGGGCCGCGGCCTCGGCGGTCGTCGAGCGGACCGGGATCGCCGCCACCCCCGCCGCGACCGCCTGGGCGACGAGGAGGACGGCACCTGCGCCGACGAGGACGGCGACCACGACCGCGGCGGCGTCGACCGGGGCGACGGAGCCGGGCCGGGACCACGTGCCGCCGCGGGCCGGCGCGCGGAGGCCCAGCAGCGCCACGCCCGTGGCCGCCGCGAGGAGGCCGACGAGCAGCAGGACCACGTCGGGGTCGACGAGCCCCCCGGCGACGTCGACGACCAGTCCGACGGCGGTGAGGACGGTTGCTGCCGCGCCCAGGACGGCGGCGACCACCAGGGTGACCCGAGGGCCGGGGACCTCCTCGTGCTGCCACCTCAGGGCCACCAGGCCGCTGGCCGTCGCCAGGCCGGCCAGGAGCACCAGCACGCCGAGCAGGAAGGGACGGGTCTGCGGACCGGGACCGTGGGAGGACGTGAGGGCGAGCACCACGGTGACGACGCCTCCGACCAGGAGGGCGACGGGGACCAGGCCGTGCACCCGCGACCGGACGTGCGCGACCGCCCCCGCCGCCCTGCCGGCCCCGGCTCGACCGCCTCGGCGTCCAGCGAGAGGAGGCGCGCCCGGTCCGCCCCTCGCACGGTCGTCCGCCGCCTGGCCGGTCGTCGCGCCCTCCACGGGCGGCAGCCTGCCCGAGCCGCACGGGCGTGACGGTGAGGTCCCTCGGACGCGTCGACGTCGTCACCCGCGCGCGTCGCGTCGTCGCTGCCGAGGGCGGAGCACGGGCGAGGTCCGCCGACGTCCGCGTCCGTCACCTCGGGCGGCGGCCCCGCCCGGGTCGAGGCGCGGCTCGCGCCGGATCAGCGAGCCCGTGGCGGACGTGGCTGCTCGCGACGGCGGGCCGCGCTCGGCCTCGCCCCACCGGCGCGGGGCACGGGGACGGGGACGGGCGGCCCTGCCGCCACCCGACCGAGGGCCCGGTGGTCGAGCTCCGCCGCGGGCACCGGCCGGCCGAAGAACCAGCCCTGGCCGTAGCGGACGCCGAGCGCGAGGAGGGCGTCGCGCTGCTCGGCCTTCTCGACGCCCTCGGCGAGCACGTCGAGCGCCACGACGCGGGCCATCGCGACGAGGCCGGCGACGACGGGCGAGCACCGCTCCCCGACCACGGTGGCGGTGACGGCGCGGTCCAGCTTGAGCACCTCGACCGGGAAGCGGTGCAGGTAGTCCAGGGAGGTGTAGCCGGTCCCGTAGTCGTCGAGGTGCACCGCGACGCCGGCCGCTGCGAGCGCGAGGAGGTTCTCCGCGACGACGTCGTCCTCGGGCAGCGGCTCGTGCTCGGTGACCTCCACGGCGAGGAGGCCGGCCGGCACGTGCGCGGAGGCGAGCCGGGCCACGACCTGCCGCGCGAGGCCCGGCACGACGAGGCTCCCCGCGGTGAGGTTGACGCTCACGGGCGGCGGCTCCGTCCCCCGCGCCCGCCAGGCCGCCAGCTGGGCGACGACGTCGCGGACGACGGCGGCGTCCAGCCGGGCGTCCAGCCCGCCGCTCGAGACGACGTCGAGGAAGGCGCCCGGGGCGAGCAGGCCGCGCTCCGGGTGGCGCCAGCGGACGAGCGCCTCCAGGCCCGCCACCCGGTCCGTCGCCAGCTCGACGAGCGGCTGGTAGTGCACCTCCAGCGCCCCCGCTCCGGGCTCCCCGGCGAGCAGGCAGCGCACCTCCGAGCCGGTCCGCACACGGTCGGCCACCGCGACCTGCAGGGCCGGCTCGAAGCCGACCGCCCGGTCGCGGCCCGCGGCCTTGGCGGCGTAGAGGGCGACGTCGGCCCGCGTCAGCGCGACCCCCAGCTCCTCGCCCGGCTCCGGACGCACGACGCCGAGGCTCGCGGTGCAGCCGACGACGAGCCCGTCCACCTCGGCGTCGCGCCGCAGCTCGGCGAGGACGCGCGCCACCACCTCGTCCACGGCGTCGGAGGCGACGAGCAGCACGAACTCGTCGCCGCCCAGCCGCGCCACGGCGCCCTGCGGCCCCACCGCGGCGAGGAGCCGGTCGCGGACCTCGAGGAGCAGGGCGTCCCCCGCGTCGTGGCCGTGCGCGTCGTTGACCTGCTTGAAGTCGTCGACGTCGACGAGCACCAGGGCGGGAGCCCCGCCCTCCTCGAGAGCCCGCGCGTGCGCAGCGGCGAGGCCGCGCCGGTCGAGCAGGTCGGTGAGCGGGTCGTGCTCGGCGAGGTGCTCGCTGCCGCGCAGCGCGAGGTACCCGCGGACGAGGCAGAGGGCGGCGAGGACGGCTCCGACGACGACGAAGGCGCCGACGGGCAGCCCGGCCCCGGGCGGGGCCGAGCGCCCGAACCACCAGAGCCCCACGGGCACGGCGAGCAGCGGCGCCAGGCCGAGCAGGGCGGCGGAGGGCGCGCGACGGCGCTGCAGCGCCTCGGGCGTCAGCGCCTCGTGCACCGAGGGGTGCAGGGCCGCGGCCGTGAAGAGGGCGAGGCAGAGCAGGCCGAGCGCCTGCAGCGGGTCCCCCGGCAGGGCCACCCGGTGCGCGGCGGCGGGCTGGAGGTTGTCGTAGGTGCTGATGGCCACGGCCGCGGCGAGGAAGAGGTGGGTGCTCCGCGTCAGGCCCCGCCTCGAGACGAGGAACCGCAGGCAGACGCCGAGCACGACCATGTTGGCGCTCGGGAGGAGGACGTGGCCGAGCTCGCGGCCGACGGTCGGCAGGGCCAGCGCCGCCACCTGCGCCGCCGTCAGGCCGAGGACGAGCGCCAGGACGAGGAGCTCCACGCGGCGCGGCGCGCCCCCGGGGCTCCTCCCGTCGCGAGGACGCCGGCGCCCGGTGGGGCGTCGGCGCAGCAGCCCCAGGACGGCCACCGCCGCGACGCCCTGGCCGCAGGTGAAGGCGGCGACGGCCGCGGGAACGCCGTCCGGTCCGAGCGAGGGGAGGGCCAGCGCCGCGCAGAGCAGCACGACCATGAGGGCGAGGAGCGTCCAGGTGCGGCGGGCACGAGGACGGTGACGGACGAGGCCCAGCATCGTGCCGACGGACGCGCCGGTCGCCGCCAGCAGGGTCAGGGGCTCACGCAGCGGCGGGACGACGAGCGCGAGGGCTGCCGCGAGGGCCCCGGCGACGACGACCGCCCACGACGCGCGCACCCACCGGCGCTCGCGCCGCGACACCTCCACGCCTCCCCAACGGCAGGCGCGGGAGCGGTCTTGAGGTCCGCTCCGCGCCCGGGGAGAGACGAGCGCCCCCTCGGACGAGCGGAGGTGGCAGCCCCTCGTCGTGGAAGAGCACGTCGAGGGGCTGCCACCTCGCCCTCAGGCCTGGGCGGCGTCCTGGGAGCGCGACGGGCGCTGGACGTGCCCGAAGCGGTGCCGCGTGCGGCTCACGGCCTGCTCGCGGACGACGGTGAGCAGCTCGCGACGGCCTGCGGCGAGCGCGGGGCCCGGGACGAGGCTCGTGCCCGCCTCGGCGGCCGCCGTGGCGACGGCGTCCTCGAGGGCGCCGAGGACGCGCAGGCGCTCCCCCGCCCGGCCCTCGCGCAGACGGGCGCCGAGCGCGGCGGCGTCCTCGACGACG
>NZ_JABEMA010000132.1 GCF_013004605.1 Pseudokineococcus marinus | reverse complement strand
GGCGGCCCCGCCGGCGCCGGTCAGACCCGGCGCCGCAGGCGCCGCTCGCAGCCCGCGTCGGGCGAGGGCCCGTCGTCGACGAAGCCGTGCCGCGCGTAGAGACGCGCCGCCGCGTCGTTCCCGGGCGCCACGGAGAGGACGACGTCGACGCCGGGGTGCTCCGAGGCGGCCCACGCGACGACGCCGCGGACGGCCGCGTCACCCGCCCCGGTGCCCCGCGCCTCCGGGGCCACCCACAGCGAGAGCAGCTCGACGACGTCCTCCTCCCCCGGCGCGGCGGCGGCCACGACGCCGACCGGCTCGCCGTCCCGCTCGACGAGGAGGTGGAGGGCGACGTCGCGCAGGCGGGCGCGCCAGCGCTCCTCGCGGTCGCCGTCGCCGCTCCACTGCGCGAGGGTCGAGCCGAAGGCGCCCGGGGCGTCCGCGAGCGCTGCCCGCCGCAGCCGGCGCCAGAGGCGCCAGTCCTCCTCGCCGAGGCGGCGCAGCACGAGCCCCTCCCACAGAGGTGGGTCGGGAGCGGTCACGACCGCACCAGGAGGGCGAGAGCGCGGTCCGGCACCGGGTGGTCGGCGTGGGCGAGCCGGACGTCGCAGCCGCTCGGCAGGTGCTCCCCCACGCCCGGGTCGGCGTGCAGCGCGTGGACCTCGTCGAGGTCCTCCTCCACCGGACGTCTCTGCTCGAGGCGCTCGGTCGTCACGGCGGCCAGGTCGTCCACGGCCGGATGGTGGCAGGCGGCGCCGACAGCCGCGGGAGCGACCGCACGACCCAGGCCGGCCGCGCCCAGCTCAGCCGCCGGTGACCTCCGGCGGCAGCGCGTCGAACCACCCGAGCACCGCCTCCTCGTAGCGCAGCCCGAAGTCGAGGGTCACGAGGTCGACGGGCCGGGCGCCGGCGGCCAGCGCCTCGGCCCGCTCGCGGCGGTACCCCGCGAGGCGGGCGGCGTGGACGGCTCGGTGCTGGGCGACGAAGGCCGCCAGCTCGCCCGCGGGGAGGTGGCGGGCGAAGGCCAGGGTGAGCAGCAGCGGGTACCGGATCTGCTCCTCGGCCGGCGGCCGGGCCAGCCACGCGCGGAACGCCGCGCGGCCGTCGTCGGTGAGGGCGTACGCGCGCCGGTCGCGAGGGCCGGTCTCCTGCGCGACGACGAGCCCGGCGCCCGCCATGGCCGAGAGCTCCCGGTACACCTGGCTGCGCGTGAGGCTCCAGAAGTTGCCGATCGACCGCTCCGCCGTGCCGACGAGGTCGTAGCCCGACTGCGGGCCGTCGTGCAGGAAGCCCAGCAGCGACGCCGCCGTCGCGTTGAGCGTGGTCGCCACCCGCCCCTCCTCGTCACCGTCCTCGCACGTCACCCTTGACGTTCCACAGTAGACGGTGTCACGCTCGGCACTCACACAGTCCACAGTGGACGACGGGAGCCCTCATGGACCTGCACACCGCCCTGCTCGTCCCCCACGTCGTCGCGGGCGGCGCCGGGCTCCTGCTCGGGCCCGTCGTCATGGCGCTGCCGAAGCGGCGCGACCGGCACGGCCTGGCGGGGCGGGTCTACGTCCCCGTCACGGTCGTCATGACGACGACCGCCCTCGCCCTCGCGGCCCTCGACCCAGGTCGCCTGTGGGGGCTCGCCATCATCGCCGCCGCGACGCTCACCACCGCGCTGGCCGGAGCGGCGCTGGCCCGCCGCCGCCCGCCCGGCTGGCTGGCGGCCCACGTCCGCCTCATGGGCGCGTCCTACCTCTCCTTCGTCACGGCCTTCCTCCTCACGCAGTGGTCGAGCCCGCTCGCCTGGGTCCTGCCCACGCTCGTGGGGACCCCGCTCATCGCCCTGGCCGTGCACCGCCTGCCCCCGGCCGCGCGCCGGGGCGGGCGACCGCGCAGCGCCCCCGCACCGGCAGCAGCAGCGGCGGCACCCGAGGGGTGAGCCGGTCACGGTGGCGTCACGGTCCGCGACGACCACGGACCGGCGCCGACGCCGCCGACGCCCGCGGTGGCAGAGTGCGCCCACCCCGCACGTCGACGCGCGCGGGCGCACCCGAGCACCGGAGGACTCCGTGAGCAGGACCAGGACGACCGTCGCCGCCGCCGTCAGCGCGCTGGCGCTGCTGGGCGCGGCCGGGTGCGGCGGTGACGACGGCGGGACCGCCGCCGGTGGCGGCGGCAGCACGGGCGGCGGCGTCGAGCTCGTGAGCGACGGCGTCATCACGACCTGCACGCACCTGCCCTACGAGCCCTTCCAGTTCCAGGAGGGCGACGAGGTCGTCGGCTTCGACGTCGACGTCGTCGACGAGATCGCCTCCGACCTCGGGGTCGAGCAGGAGATCGTCAACATCCCCTTCGAGACCATCCAGTCCGGCGAGGCCCTCAACGCCGGGCAGTGCGACGTCGCCGCCGCGGGCATGACGATCACCGACGTGCGCGAGGAGAACATGGACTTCTCCACGCCCTACTTCGACGCGACGCAGGCGCTGCTCGTCCCGGCCGACTCGGGCATCAGCTCCGCGGAGGACCTCGACGGGCTCCAGCTCGCCGTCCAGTCGGGCACCACGGGCGCCGACTACGCCGCCGAGAACATCCCCGGCGCCGAGCTCGTCACCTACGAGGACCTCGGCCTGCTCCTCACGGCCGTGCAGACGGGGCAGGTCGACGCCGGCATCAACGACAACGGCGTGCTCCTCGACTTCGTCGCCGACAACCCCGAGCTCGCCGTCACCACCGAGTTCGACACCGGCGAGCAGTACGGCATCGGCGTCCGCACGGGCAACACCGCGCTGCTCGACCAGGTCGACACCACCCTCGAGCGCATCCGCGAGGACGGCACCTACGACGAGATCTACACCGAGTGGTTCGGCTCGGCGCCGAGCGCCTCGTCGTCGCCGTCCCCCAGCGCCTCGGCCAGCTGACCCACGACCCCGCCGGGCGGCACCACCGCCCGGCGGGCCCACGAGGCCAGGAGGCCCGGTGACCAGCTCGACCACCGCCGACGCGCGCCCGACCGGCCTGCGCGGGGCGCTGCGCTCGCCCCGCCGTCGTGGGCAGGTGGTGCGGGCGGTCCAGTACGCCCTGCTCGTGGCCGTCGTGCTCGTCGTCGCGCTCACCGCGGACTGGGGGCAGATCCAGCGCGCCTTCCTCGACCCCGAGGTGGCCGCCGCGCAGTTCCCGTCGGTCCTGTCGGTCGCGCTCCTCAACACGGTGACCTTCACCCTGCTCGGCTTCGCCTTCGGGCTGGCCCTGGGGCTCGTCCTCGCGCTCATGCGCCTGTCGAGCGTGGGTCCCTACCGGTGGCTGGCCACGGGCTACATCGAGTTCTTCCGGGGCCTGCCGGCGCTGCTCGTCTTCCTCGCGATCGGCACGGGGGTGCCGCTCGCCTTCCCCGGCACCTTCCTCAACCGCTACGTGACGATCATGCTGGCGCTGGGCCTCGTCGGGGCCGCCTACATCGGCGAGACGATCCGCGCGGGCATCCAGGCCGTCCCCCGGGGCCAGGTCGAGGCCGCGCGCTCGCTCGGCATGTCGCAGGGCCGGGCGATGGTGACCATCGTCATCCCCCAGGCGTTCCGGATCATCCTGCCGCCGCTGACGAACGAGCTCATCATGCTGACGAAGGACTCCTCGCTGGCCTTCCTCCTCGGCAGCACGACGGCCCAGCAGGAGCTCGCGCAGTTCGGGCGCCAGGCCCTCACCCAGTACCGGAGCCTCACGCCCGTGCTCGTCGCCGGCGCCTGCTACCTCATCATCACCGTGCCGCTCGGGATCCTCGTGCGGCGCCTCGAGGCGAGGACGGCGAGGTCGCGATGAGCACCACCCCTGCGGCCGGGGACGACGTCGTCGTGCTCGACGGCCTCGTCAAGCGCTTCGGCGACACCGAGGTCCTCACCGGCATCGACCTGGAGGTCCGGCGCGGCGAGGTGGTCTGCGTCATCGGGCCGTCCGGCTCGGGCAAGTCCACGCTCCTGCGCTGCGTCAACCTCCTCGAGCAGCCGAGCGGCGGCCGCGTGCTCGTCCGCGGCACCGACGTCACCGACCCCGACTGCGACATCGACGCCGTCCGCCGCCACGTCGGCATGGTCTTCCAGGGCTTCAACCTCTTCCCGCACCTCACCGTCATCGAGAACTGCACGGTCGCGCAGCGGAAGGTCGCGAAGGTAGGGAAGGCCGAGGCGGAGCGGCGGGCGCAGGCGAACCTCGACCGCGTGGGCCTCGGCGACCGCGGCGGCGCCTACCCGGCCGAGCTCTCCGGCGGGCAGCAGCAGCGCGTGGCGATCGCCCGGGCCCTGTCGATGGAGCCCGACCTCATGCTCTTCGACGAGCCGACGTCGGCGCTCGACCCGGAGCTCGTCGGTGACGTCCTCGAGGTCATGCGCGACCTCGCCGACGAGGGCATGACGATGCTCGTCGTCACCCACGAGATGGCCTTCGCCCGGCAGGTCGCCGACCGGGTCGTCTTCATGGACGGCGGCGTCGTGGTCGAGGAGGGCCCGCCGTCGCAGGTCATCGGCGCGCCGCGGGAGGCGCGCACGCGCGACTTCCTCGACCGGGTGCTCAACCCGACGCACGAGCGCTGAGGACGTCGCGCTCCGCCGGACCTGCTCGACGACGGTGACCGAGGACGGTCACCCCCGTCGAGCAGGTCGGGCGCGCTCACGCGGGGCGGCCGCCGTCAGCGGCGCACCCAGCGCTGGTAGCCGATGCCCGACCGGAAGGCGGTCGCCTCGGCCAGCCGCAGCCCTGACGCCTCGTAGCCGTCGGGGAAGAGGCGCCGCCCGGCGCCCTGCACGACGGGGTAGGTGAAGAGCCGGTACTCGTCGACGAGGTCCGCCGCGACGAGCGCGTGGCACAGGGTGATGGAGCCGGTGCACACGACGTCCTGCCCGTCCGCCTCCTTCAACCGCCGCACCTGGATGACCAGGTCGTCGGCTCCCGACGGCCGGAGCACGTCCGCGCCCTCCCACGCCGGCTCGTCGAGCGTCGCCGAGACGACGTGCTTGCGGACGCCGTCCAGGTACTCCGAGATCCCCGTCGTGTCGCCCTCAAGGTCGCGCCAGTACCCGCGGAGGTCCTCGAAGGTCCGGCGCCCGACGAGCAGCGCGTCGGCGGCGGCGTCCTGTCGCCGGTTCTCCTCGAGCAGGTCGCCGTTGTCCGCGTCCCCCTGCGCCTGCGGGACGAACCAGTCGCCGAGCATCTCCACCCGCCCGTCGAGCGTGACGTTCTGCGTGATCGCGAGCGTGCGCACCGGTCCCCCTCGGGTCTCAGGGGCCCCGCCCGGTGCGGCGCCCCTCACCGGGGTCGACCCGGCCCGGCGGCTGCGCTCATCGCCCTGCGGAGGGCGGGACGGCGCCACACTCCTGGCGTGGCCTACGACGAGGACCTCGCCGAGCGCGTCCGCGAGGCGCTCGCGGCCGAGCGCGACCGCGCCGAGAAGGCGATGTTCGGCGGTCTCGCCGTCCTGCTCGGCGGGCGCATGGCGGTCGCCGTCAGCGGCAGCGGCGGGCTCATGGTGCGCGTGGACCCGGACGAGGCCCTCGGCCTGCTCGAGCGCCCGGACGTCGGGCCCGTCGTCATGCGCGACCGGCCCACCCGCGGCTGGGTGCTCGTCGCGCCGGCGGCCCTGACCGACGACGACGAGCTGCGCGGGTGGGTCGAGCGCGGCGCCCGTGAGGCGCGCCGCGCGGCGCCGCCGGCCCGCGGACGCCGACCGCGGGGAGGCGGTCAGCGGTAGGAGAAGACCGGCGGCAGCACGAGGACGACGAGCGCCGCCCAGGCCACGAGGACCGGCAGGTACGACGTCTGCCAGCGCGCGAGCCGGTCGGCGCGGACCCGGCCGGCGAGGAAGCCCGCCGCGAGGACGGCGGCCACGAGGAGGTCGACGAGCAGCACACCGTTGAGCCCCAGAGCCGCCACGCGGTTGGGCGTCAGACCCAGGTCGCCGACGCGCCCCAGCAGGGCGACGAGCACGAGGGCGTCGAGCACGAGCGCGGCGACGACGGCGACGAGCTGGGCGACGTCCATCGCGCCCGGACGCCGGTCGGGCCGCTGGGCGGACAGCGCGTAGAGCACGAGCCCCAGCACGACGAGCAGCAGCAGGTCGAAGCCGAGCAGCAGGTCCCGGTCGAAGTCGGCCGCGAGCCCCGTGAGCGCGTACACGGTCGCCGACGCCGTCAGCACGACCGCGAAGAGCGGCGTGAAGACGGCCGTCAGCACCGGCGCCATGTTCTCGACGACGGACTGCTTGGCCTCCACGAGCCACGCCGCGACGACGACGGCGCCCGCCGCCCCCGAGGGCACGAGCCACAGCAGCACCTGCTCGACGACGGCGTCCCCGAGCGGGGCGAGGAGGAGGACCGTCGCCCCGACGAGAACGCCGCCGCCGAGGGCGATGAGCGCGTAGTAGACGACCCACTCGCCCGTGGCGCGGACGACGTCCATGCGCGCGGACGGCGAGCGCCACCGCCCGCCGACGAGCGCGTACCCGACGGCCGCCCACAGCACGACGGGCAGGTGCAGGGCGACGAGCACCTGCGTCGACGAGCCCTCCGCCCACGGCGGGAGGAGGACGAGCGCCGCACCGGCGGCGAAGGGGGCGGCGACGACGAGCCACCGCGCGCCGAGGCGCTCGCCGTCCTCGCGACCGGCCCCGACGAGGGCGGCGAGGAAGGGCAGGACGACGACGGGCGCGAGGCCCGCGACCGCCACCTCGCCCAGCGTCCCGCCGAGCAGCCGCAGCACCTGCACCGCCAGGGCGGCGCCGACGGCCAGGAGCACCGCCCGCCGCAGTCGCCGGCGTCCCGCAGCCGCACCCGGCGGCGCGAGGACGAGCTGCTTCCACAGCCGGTCGCCGTGCTCGCGGGCGTACTCGGCCGACAGGGCGTCGACGGCGCCGAGGCGGCGCACGCCCACGAGGAAGGCCTCGTCGTCCGTGAGCCCCGCGGCGCGGAGGTCGTCGACCTGGTCGCGCAGGTGCGCCTCGAGCTCCTCGACGTCCGCCGGCGAGACGGCGGGCGACCGGCCGACGTGCGCGCGCCAGTCCGCGACGCGCGCCTCGAGGTCGGCGGGTCCGCCGGGCTCTCCCGACGGCGTCCGCCCCGGGTCCGTCGCGTGCGCCATCACGCCGTCCCCAGCGCAGGGCCGCCCACCGCGGGCGACGCCGCGGCGGGCCACGCGCCCTCGAGCGCCCGGACGACGGCGCCCCACTGGCGGCGCTGCTCGACGAGGGCCGCGCGGCCGTCGTCGGTGATGGCGTAGTACTTCCGGCGCCGCTCCCCGGGCGGGGTGCGCCACTCGGCGACGACCCAGCCCTGGCGCTCGAGCCGGTGCAGGAGCGGGTAGAGCATCCCGTCGGCCCACTCCAGCTCCCCGCGGCTGACCTCCCGCACGCGCTGCAGCAGCGCGTAGCCGTAGGTCTCGCCCTCGGCGAGCAGGCCCAGCACCAGCGGCGACGCCGACGCCGCCACGAGGTCCTTGTCGATCCGCACGACCGCCTCCTCCCGGCGTCCGCACGCCGGCCCGACACCTTGTGCTGCTATGCATAGCACCGCGAGGCCTCGTGCCGCCAGCCCTCGCGGGCGCAGACTGCCCCCGTGCCCCGCAGCCCCGGCCCCGCCGAGGAGCGCCACGGCGTCCCCCTCAGCTCCCTCGACGACGAGCTCTTCGACGGCGCCGGCGCGACCAAGCGCGACCTCGTCGACCACGTCGAGGCCGCGGCGGACCGCCTGCTGCCCGAGCTCGCGGGCCGCCCGCTCACCGTCGTCCGGGTCCGGCCGGGTCAGCGGCCCTTCGTCCAGAAGAACCTGCCCGCCTCGGCGCCGCCGTGGGTCGCGGTGCGGGAGGTGTGGTCGGAGGCCTCCCACCGGACCGTCCGGTACCCGCTCGTCGAGGACGTCCGGACCCTCGTGTGGCTCGCCGGGCAGCGGGCCGTGGAGCTGCACCCCACCGTCCTCGACGGCGAGGGCCGAGCGTCCCGGCTCGTCCTCGACCTGGACCCGCCCGAGGGGGCGGGGGCGGACGCCGTCGTGGCCGCGGCCCGGCTCGTGCGCGCGGCGCTCGACGACGCCGGCCTGGCCTCGGCCGTCAAGACGAGCGGGGCCAAGGGCCTCCACGTCGTCGTCCCCGTGCGGGGCCTGGCGGTCGAGGACGCCGCCGCGGCCACCCGTGCGCTGGCGGCGCGCGCCGAGCGCCTCGGCCCGGAGGTGGCGACGACGGCCTACCTCCTCGCCGACCGCGGCGGGCGGGTCTTCCTCGACCCGACCCGCGCGGGCGGCGGGACGCTCGCGTGCGCCTGGAGCCCCCGGGTGCGGCCCGGCACGCCCGTGTCCTGGCCGCTGGGGTGGGACGACCTCGACGGCTGGGCGCCCGGGCACCCGTCGCTGCACGAGGCCGCCGCGCTGCTCGTCGGGCGGGTCGCCGGGGAGGACCCGTGGCGGGCCGCCCTGCCCGACCCGCAGGCCGTCCCCGCGACGCTGGTCGCCGAGGGGCGCACCATC
>NZ_JABEMA010000131.1 GCF_013004605.1 Pseudokineococcus marinus | reverse complement strand
GGTCCGGGGCCCCGCGCCCGCCGGGCCGGGAGGCAGAATGGCGGCGATGTCTCCCTCCGAGCGCGACGCGCAGACCCCGGACCCCGACCCCAGCGCCGCGGCCCCGGGCAGCGACGGCGCAGCGCCGTCCGACGTCCCCGTCGCGGACGACGGCGCCCCCGGCGCCGAGGGCATGGGCGCCCCCGCCGAGCGCTCGCCGGAGGGCAGCGAGGCCGACGGCGCGACCGCGCCCCCGCGCGGCGCCGCCCGCGCCGACGACGAGGACGCCGACCGCCGCGCCGCCGAGCCGCCCCTGCCCGTGCGCTCCGCGGTCACCGACGTCGCCAGCACGCGCGTCGTCGTCCTCGGCGGCGGCCCCGGCGGCTACGAGGCGGCGCTCGTCGCGGCGCAGCTCGGCGCCTCCGTGACGGTCGTCGAGCGCGACGGTCTGGGCGGCTCGACGGTGCTCACCGACGTCGTGCCCTCGAAGACGCTCATCGCGACCGCGGAGGTCATGGCGACCGTCACCGAGTCCGTCGAGCTGGGCCTGCGCTTCCCGGGGGCCGGGCGCGGCGAGACCGACGCCGAGAGCGCCGTCACGGTGGACCTGGACAGGGTCAACACCCGCGTGCGCGGGCTCGCGAAGGCGCAGTCCGAGGACATCCGCGAGCGCCTCGAGCGGGAGGGCGTCGACGTCCTCGTCGGCCGCGGCACCGTCCTCGCCCCCGACCGGGTGCGCGTCGAGCTCGCCGACGGCGGCACGCGGGACCTGCGGGCCGACGTCCTCCTGCTCGCGACCGGCTCCCACCCGCGCGAGCTGCCCGACTCGATGCCGGACGGCGAGCGCATCCTCACGTGGAAGCAGCTCTACGACCTCACCGAGCTGCCGGAGCGCCTGGTCGTCGTCGGGTCCGGCGTCACCGGCGCCGAGTTCGCCAACGCCTACGAGGCGCTGGGCTCCGACGTCGTCCTCGTCTCGAGCCGCGACCGCGTGCTCCCGGGCGAGGACGCCGACGCCGCGCAGGTCATCGACGACGTCTTCCGCCGCCGCGGCATGACCGTCATGGCCCGCTCGCGGGCGCAGTCGGTGGTCCGCGACGGCGACGGCGTGCTCGTCACGCTCGCCGACGGGCGCGAGGTCCGCGGGTCGCACTGCCTCATGGCCGTCGGGTCGATCCCCAACACCGCCGGGCTCGGACTGGAGGAGGCCGGCATCCGCACCTCGGAGTCCGGCCACGTCGTCGTCGACCGCGTCTCGCGCACGTCGATCCGCGGGGTCTACGCCGCCGGCGACTGCACGGGCGTCCTGCCGCTCGCGTCCGTGGCCGCGATGCAGGGGCGCATCGCCATGTGGCACGCCCTCGGCGACGCCGTCTCCCCGCTCAAGCTGCGGACGGTGGCGGCCAACGTCTTCACCGCCCCGGAGATCGCGACGGTCGGCTGGACCCAGGCGCAGATCGAGTCCGGCGAGGCGCAGGGCCAGGTGGTCAAGCTCCCGCTGGCCGGCAACGCCCGCGCCAAGATGCAGGGCATCCACGACGGCTTCGTGAAGCTGTTCTGCCGCACCGGCTCCGGCACGGTGATCGGCGGCGTCGTCGTCAGCCCCCGCGCCAGCGAGCTCGTCTTCCCGCTGACGCTCGCCGTCGAGCACCGCCTCACCGTCGACCAGGTGGCCCACGCCTTCAGCGTCTACCCCTCGCTGTCCGGCTCCCTCGCCGAGGCCGCCCGGCGCCTGCACACGGCGCCCGAGGTCGACTGACCCACCCGCCGTCTCGTCGGACGTCGCAGCCTTCTCCCGTCGCGGCGCGCCTCCTCCGCACTTCGTAGCCTTCTTCCGTCCCGAGGTGCCTCCGGGGCGGACTTCGTGGCCTTCCTCCGCAACCGGCGGAGGTCTGCGGCCTGCTCACCGCGCGCGACCTCGCGCGCGCTGCTCGGCGGCGGCCGCCCGGACCAGGGCGACGACGCGGTGGGGATGGCGGAGGTCGTCGGCCGTGACGTGGACGACGGCCCACCGGGCCGCGGCGAGGCGGTTGAGGCGCTGGCGGTCCGCCGCGAGCTGCTCGCGGAGGGCGTGCCACTGCCCGTCGTACTCCACGGCGACCTGCTCCTCGACGAGCGCCAGGTCGACGCGGGCGACCTCGCGACCGTCCAGCAGGACGCGGTGCTGGGGGACCACCGGCAAGCCCGAGCGCTGCAGGTGCACGCGCAGCGCGGACTCCGGCAGGGACTCGGAGCGCGGGTCGACGAGACCGACGGCTCGGCGCACCCCGACGACGTCCCCGGCGCTGCTGCGCTCGACGGTCTCGAGGATGGCCTCGGCAGAGCACAGGCCGGCCCGCACGAGCGCGTCCAGGCGCCCCACGGCCAGGGGCAACGGGGCCCTGGCCGCCGCGTCGAAGGCGATGCGCGTGGGAGCGGCCAGCGTCGTCGTCGCCCACGGGGCGCCGCTCAGCAGGGGCTCGGTCGACCGGCGGAGCCGGACGCCGGCGCGCCGCGGGACCTGCGTGCCGTCCGAGATGACCATCTCGACCTCGTCACGGACGCCCAGCCACCCGAGGCCCAGGACGCTCGCCGCGGAGGCCCCGGTGAGCAGGGCGCTGCTCGGGACGAGGAGACCCGCCGCCGCGCAGAACAGGGCGTGGTCGGCGTCCGCGGCTGCCGGCGCGTACGTGCCCCGCAGCACGCGCTGGAACCGCGGGCCGAGGAGCTCGGCCCGCGTGAGGTCGCCCCAGCGCAGGGCGTCGCAGCCACGGAAGACCACGGGAGCGGGAGGGAGTCGCAGTCGCACGACCACGGATGCTGGCGCGGACGGACGTCGAGGCCCGCTATAGCCCGACCGCCTGTGGACGACGGGGCTCGTCCACAGGCAGCGCGCAGGAACTCCGTCGCGAAGCGGGCCTCATGGGGACGGACGAAGGCTACGAAGTCCGCCGAAGAAGACGGCCTCGGCGGAAGAAGGCTACGAAGTCCGCCTCACGAGCACCCGGAAGGGGAGAAAGGCTACGAAGTCCGTCCCCCGGTGCGGCCTCAAGAGGGGTCGACGACCTCGCAGACCACGGCGCCGGAGGCGATCGACTGCCCGACCTCGGCCTGCAGGCCCTTCACGACGCCGGCGCGGTGGGCCACCAGGGGCTGCTCCATCTTCATCGCCTCGAGCACGACGACGGTGTCGCCGGCCTCGACGGCGTCGCCCTCGGCGACCGCGACGCTGACGACCGTGGCCTGCATGGGGGAGGTGAGGGACTCCCCGCTCGCGGCCGCCTTCTGCGCGCGGCCGCGGCGGGCCTTGGCCCGGCCGGGAGCCGCGGCCGGGGCGCCCGCCGAGGCGCCGAGCCCGGCGGGGAGCACCACCTCGAGGCGGCGGCCGCCGACCTCCACGACGACGCCCTCGCGCTCGACCGGCGCCGGGCCGTCGGCGACGGGACCGGCGTAGGGCTCGACCCGGTTGTCGAACTCCGTCTCGATCCACCGGGTGTGGACCGTGAACGGCCCCTCGCCGCCCGTGACCTCCGGCGCGAAGGCCGGGTCGACGACGACGGCGCGGTGGAAGGGCAGGACGGTCGGCATGCCGTCGACGACGAACTCGCCGAGCGCGCGGCGGGCGCGCTCGAGGGCCTGGCGCCGGGTCGCGCCGGACACGACGAGCTTGGCGAGCATGGAGTCGAAGGCGCCGGCGACGGCGTCGCCCGCCACGACGCCGGAGTCGAGCCGCACGCCCGGGCCCGACGGGGCCTCGAAGCGCGTCGCGGTGCCCGGCGCGGGCAGGAAGCCGCGGCCGGCGTCCTCAGCGTTGACGCGGAACTCCAGCGAGTGGCCGCGCACCGGCGGGTCGTCGTAGCCGAGCGGCTCGCCGGCGGCGAGCCGCAGCTGCTCGCGGACGAGGTCGAGCCCGGTGACCTCCTCGGAGACCGGGTGCTCGACCTGCAGGCGCGTGTTGACCTCGAGGAAGGAGATGGTGCCGTCCTGCGCGACGAGGAACTCGCACGTCCCCGCTCCGACGTACCCGGCGGTGCGCAGGATCGCCTTGGACGCGCGGTACAGCTCGGCCTGCTGCTCGGCCGTGAGGTAGGGCGCCGGCGCCTCCTCGACGAGCTTCTGGTTGCGCCGCTGCAGGGAGCAGTCGCGCGTGGAGACGACGACGACGCCGCCGTGGGCGTCGGCCAGGCACTGCGTCTCGACGTGCCGGGGCCGGTCGAGGAAGCGCTCGACGAAGCACTCGCCCCGGCCGAACGCCGTCACGGCCTCGCGCACGGCGGACTCGTAGGAGGCCTCGACCTCGCCGCGCTCGCGCACGACCTTGAGGCCGCGACCGCCGCCGCCGTGGGCGGCCTTGATGGCGACCGGCAGGCCGTGCTCGTCGACGAAGGCGAGCACCTCCTCGACGCCGGACACGGGGTCCTTCGTGCCCGCCACGAGCGGAGCGCCCACCTGCTCGGCGATCTTGCGGGCCGCCACCTTGTCGCCGAGGGAGCGGATCGCCGCGGGCGGGGGGCCGACCCACACGAGGCCGGCGTCGAGGACGGCCTGGGCGAAGTCGGCGTTCTCCGAGAGGAACCCGTAGCCGGGGTGGACGGCGTCCGCGCCCGACCGGCGGGCGACGTCGAGGAGCAGGTCCTGGCGCAGGTAGGACTCGCCCGGCGTCGAGCCGCCCAGGGAGAAGGCCTCGTCGGCGGTGCGGACGTGGAGGGCGTCGCGGTCGGGGTCGGCGTAGACGGCGACCGAGGCGAGCCCCTCGTCGGCGCACGCCCGGGCCACCCGGACGGCGATCTCCCCGCGGTTCGCGATGAGGACCTTGGTGATCGTGCGCCCGCCGTCGTCCGCCGTCGCCATGCCTCGTCCGCCTCCTGGTGCTCGGGTGCCGTCCGCGGCGCCCGCCGGGACCGATCCGGCTCCGCGCCGCCGGGGAGCCTAGTCCGGTGCCGCGGCCCCGCCGTCCCGCCGGGCCGTCCTCCCGCCCGCGTCCCCGGAGAGCGCGGAAGAAGGCTACGAACGACGCCGAGAAGCGTCGTGGGGGCGGAGGAAGGCGACGAAGTCCGCCGAAGAGGGCCGTGAGGGCGGAGGAAGGCTACGAAATCCGCCGAGGAGGGACGTCAGGCGTCCGCGGGGGGACGCAGGTCCGACCAGCGCACGCCGACCTCGCCGAGCATCCCGCGCAGGGTCGCGAGGCCGAGGCCGACGACGGCGGACGGCTCCCCCTCGACGCCGGCGACGTACGGGCCGCCGAGGCCGTCGAGGGTGAAGGCGCCGGCCACGCGCAGCGGCTCGCCGGTGGCGACGTAGGCCTCGACCTCGGCGTCGTCGACGTCGGCGAAGCGCACGGTCGTCGACGACACGGCGCCGAGCGTGGCGCCCGTGCCGCCGTCCTCGCGCGCGTCCACGAGCCAGTGGCCGGTGTGGAGGACGCCCGAGCGGCCGCGCATGCGCCGCCAGCGCGCCGCGGCCTCGGCGGCGTCGGCGGGCTTGCCGTGGACGTCGCCGTCGAGCTCGAGCACCGAGTCGCAGCCGACGACGAGCAGCGGCTCGTCCTCGGCCACGTCGAGCTCGTCGAGCCGGCCGGCGACGTCCTCGGCCTTCGCGCGGGCGAGGACGAGGCAGACGTCCTCGGCGTCGGTGACGCCGTAGCGCTCGACGACGGCGGGTTCGTCGACCCCGCTGACGAGCACGAGCGGGTCGGTGCCCGCCGAGCGCAGGAGCGCGAGCCGGGCAGGGGAGGCGGAGGCGAGGACGAGGCGCACGCGAGGACCGTAGACGGCGGGGCCCGCGCCGGCGGTGCAGGACGCCGCAGGCCCGCTCCCGGCGGGGGAGCGGGCCTGCGGCGGCGGTGCCCGCGAGCGGGGCGGGAGGGGTCAGGCCGGGGCGCCGACCCGGGTGCCGTCGTCGGCGCCGCGACGGGCGTCGTCGGTCTCGCCGGTGCGCACGCCGGCGTCCTCGCGCTCGTCGTCGCGCGGCGCGAGCGGGTCGCGCCCGCGGGGGGCGTGGTAGGCCTCGACGTCGAGGATGCCCTCGCGCTTGGCCACGATCGCCGGGACGAGCGCCTGCCCGGCGACGTTGGTGGCGGTGCGGATCATGTCGAGGATCGGGTCGATGGCCAGCAGGAGGCCGACGCCCTCGAGCGGCAGGCCGAGCGTCGAGAGGGTCAGCGTGAGCATGACCACGGCGCCGGTGAGGCCCGCCGTCGCCGCGGAGCCGACGACCGACACGAAGGCGATGAGGAGGTAGTCGGTGATGCCCAGGTCGACGCCGAACAGCTGCGCCACCGTGATGGCGGCGAGCGCCGGGTAGATCGCGGCGCAGGAGTCCATCTTCGTCGTCGCGGCGAGCGGCACGGCGAAGGAGGCGTAGGTCCGCGGGACGCCGAGGTTCCGCTCGGCGACGCGCTGGGTCACCGGCAGCGTGCCCACCGAGCTGCGGGAGACGAAGGCCAACGTGATGGCGGGCCAGGCGCCGGAGAGGTACTTGCGCGCGGACAGCCCGTGGAGGCGGGCGAGGAGCGGGTACACGCCGAGCATCACGATGAGCGACCCGACGTAGACGTCGGCGGTGAAGACGGCGAGCGGCGCGACGAGGTCCCAGCCGTAGGAGGCGACGGCGTTGCCGAGCAGGCCCGCGGTGCCGATCGGGGTGAGGCGGATGACCCACCAGAGCGCGGTCTGCGTGACGGCGAGCGCGGAGCGGACGACGGCGAGGAACGGCTCGGCCTTCTCGCCGGTCTTGAGGATGGCCGCGCCGATGACGAGCGCGAGCACGACGAGGGACAGGACGCCGAAGGACAGGCTCGTCGAGGCCGTCGCCGACGTGCCGGAGGGGTCGACCTCGACGTCCGTGCTCGCGCCGAGGCTGAAGATGTTGGCCGGCACCAGCTGGTCGAGGAAGTCGGTCCACCCGCCCTGCGTGCTGGAGGCCGTGGCCCCCTCCGTGCTGATGTCGGCGTTGGCGCCGGGGTTGGTCAGCAGGCCGATGCCGATGCCGATGGTCACGGCGATCAGCGAGGTGATGGCGAACCACAGCAGCGTCTGGCCGGCCAGGCGCGCGGCGTTCGTCACCTCCCGCAGGTTCGCGATCGAGACGATGATCGCCGTCACGACGAGCGGCGGGACGACGACCCGCAGCAGCTGGACGAAGGTGCTGCCGATGGTGGCCAGGGTGGTCGTCAGGGCGTTCGGGTCCTCAGGTGTGCCGCCGAGGGAGCGGGCGAGGACGCCGAGCCCGACGCCGACCACGAGGCCGATGAGGATCTGTGCGCCGAAGGGGATGCGCGCGGCGCGGCGGAGGAGAGTCACGGCGGCTCGCAACCACCGCCGGGCCGGGCGGCATTCCCGGCTATCCCGACCTCCGCGGTCGGGATAAGCGAGGGATGGGGGAGCGGCCCCCCTGCCGGGGTCAGGCGGCCGGCGTCATCGCCGCGCGCAGCACGTCCAGCCCCACGGCGCCGAGGTCGAGCGCGCGCCGGTGGAAGGCGCGCAGGTCGAAGGCGTCGCCCTCCCGGGCGCGCACCTCCTCGCGCAGCTGCAGCCACAGGCGCTCGCCGACCTTGTACGACGGCGCCTGCCCCGGCCAGCCCAGGTAGCGCAGGTGCTCGAAGCGGCGGACGGGCTCGTCCTGGCGGGCGTGCCCGGTGAGGTACCGCCAGACCCGCTCCGCGTCCCAGGTGCCGCCGCCGACCTCGGCGGGCGCGGCGAGGCCGCAGTGCAGGCCGATGTCGACGACCACGCGGGAGGCGCGCAGCACCGACCCGACGAGCATCCCCATGCGGTCGCCCGGGTCGTCGAGGTGGCCGAGCTCGGCCATGAGGCGCTCGGCGTAGAGCGCCCAGCCCTCGCCGTACCCGCTGCTCCAGGCCATCGTGCGACGCCAGCGGTTGAGGACGTCGGAGCGGACCATGGCGTGCCCCACCTGCAGGTGGTGGCCCGGGACGCCCTCGTGGAAGACGGTCGTCGTGTCCAGCCAGGTGGAGAACGAGGTCTGCCCGGGCGGCACGGAGAACCACATGCGCCCCGGCCGGGTGAGGTCCTCGCTGGGCCCCGTGTAGTAGATGGCGCCCGACGCCGACGGGGCGATGCGGCACTCCAGGCGCCGCAGCGGCGCGGGGACGTCGAAGTGCTCGCGCCCCAGCTCCTCGACGGCCCAGTCGGACAGGCGCTGCATCCAGGCGGTGAAGGCGGCGGCGTCGGGCAGCCGGCGGGCGGGGTCGGCGTCGAGGACGGCGATGGCCTCCTCGACGTCGGCTCCGGGGCGGATCCGCTCCGCGACCTCGGCCATCTCCGCCTCGATGCGCGCGACCTCCTCGAGGCCCCACGCGTAGGTCTCCTCGAGGTCGACCTCGGCGCCGAGGAAGAGGCGGCTGCGCAGCGCGTACTCCTCGCGGCCGCAGGCGTCCTCCTCGCGGGCGCGGGGGAGGACGTCCTCGGCGAGCGCTCGCGCGAGGTCGGCGTAGGCGCCGCGGGCGGCGGCGGCGCCACGTTCGAGGTCGGCGGCCAGCGCGCCCCCGGGGGCCGCGCCGTCGGGTCGGGCCCCGGCGACGAGGGCGTCGAAGAAG
>NZ_JABEMA010000130.1 GCF_013004605.1 Pseudokineococcus marinus | reverse complement strand
CCCGCGGCCCGGGGCGGGTCGGCGCGTCCCCGAGCGGCGCGGGCCGGCGGAACGGGGGCCGGGAGGGGCAGATGGCGAGCGTCAAGGACGTCGCACGGGCGGCGGGGGTGTCCGTCGGGACGGTGAGCAACGTGCTCAACCGCCCGGACGGCGTCAGCCCCCTCCTGCGCGAGCGCGTCGAGAAGGCCATCGCCGAGCTCGGCTTCGTGCGCAACGAGTCCGCGCGCCAGCTGCGCGCGGGCTCGAGCCGCACCATCGCCGTCGTCGTCCTCGACGTGGCCAACCCCTTCTTCGCGGACGTCGTCGCCGGGGCGGACGCCGCGGCCGAGGAGCACGACGACCTCGTCATCGTCTGCAGCAGCGCCGGGTCCGCCGAGCGCGAGGCGCGGCACCTGCGCCGGCTCGAGCAGCAGCGCGTCCTCGGCGTCCTGCTCAGCCCGGTGCTCGACGGGACGAGCGCGGCGCAGGCCGAGGTCCGCCGCCGGGGGACCCCGGTCGTCCTGCTCGACCGCGGGACGCCGGACCCGGACCAGTCCTCCGTGGCGGTCGACGACGTCCGCGGGGGCGCGCTCGCCGGCGAGCACCTGCTGGACCTCGGCCACCGCCGGCTCGGCTTCGTCGGGGGGCCGCTCGGGCTGCGGCAGGTGGGGGAGCGGCTGCAGGGCCTGCGCTCGGTCTCCGGCGGCGCCGAGGTGCTCGTCGTCGAGAGCGCCGGGATGTCCGTCCGCGCCGGGTCGCAGGCAGCCGCCCAGGTGCTCGGCCTGCCGCCCGGCGAGCGCCCCACGGCCCTCTTCTGCGCCAACGACCTCCTGGCCATCGGGGTCCTCAACGAGTGCCTGCGCCGAGGCGTCCGGGTGCCAGACGACGTCGCGCTCGTCGGGTACGACGACATCAGCTTCGCGGCGACGACGACCGTCCCCCTCACCTCCGTGCGGCAGCCGCGCGAGCTCCTCGGCCGCACGGCCGTGCGGCTCCTGCTCGAGCAGGTGGCGGCGGGACGCCCGGGCGGGCGCCCGACGGGCCCCGGCGAGGGGGTCCTCTACAGCCCCGAGCTCGTCGTCCGGTCCTCGACCACGTCCCGACGGTCCTCCGGGGTGGCGGGCTGACGCACCGGCCCCGGTCGGCGCTCCTGCTGCGCCGCTGTGACGGTGCCGTCACGGAACGTTCGGCCCCTTGACCCGCGCGGCCACGGGCGTCTAGCGTCCGGGCACCCGATGAAACGATCCATCGTGATCGTCGACCGCTCGGTCCCCCGCCGACGAAGGAGTGGCGCAGCCATGAAGCGACACGTCAGCACCGCCGCGGTCCTCGCGGCCCTCGCCCTGGGCGTCTCCGCCTGCGGCACCGGTTCCGGCGGCTCGGCCCCGGCCGGCGACGGCGGGGCCTCCGGGAGCAGCGGCGGCGGGGGCGGCGACGTCCCCTCGGTCGCCTTCGTGCCCAAGCTGCAGGGCGTGCCCTACTTCGAGGCGATGAACACGGGCGGCCAGGCCGCCTGCGAGGAGATCGGCTGCGAGTGGCTCTACCAGGGCCCCGTCGAGGCCGACGCGGCGGCGCAGTCCGACGTCGTGCGCTCCTTCGTCCAGCAGGGCGTCGACGCGCTCGTCGTGGCGCCGAACGACCCCGACTCGATCTCGCCGCTGCTCCAGCAGGCCGCCGACGCGGGCATCGCCGTCGCGACGTCGGACACCGACGCCCCCGACAGCGTCCGCGAGGTCTTCGTCGAGCAGGCCTCGACGGAGGGCATCGGCGAGGGCCTCACGGACGCCCTCATGGAGGCCATGGGCGGCTCCGGGAAGTACGCCATCGTCTCCTGCGGCGAGACCGCGCAGAACCTCAACGCCTGGATCGAGGTCCAGCGCAGCTACACCGCGGAGGCCTACCCCGACGCGGAGATCGTCGACGTCGTCTACGCCGGCGAGGACCAGGCCCGGGCCACCCAGCTCGCCACCGACCTCATGAACGCCAACCCCGACCTCACGGGCCTCGTCGGGGAGTGCACGTCCTCGGCCCCGGGCGTGGCGCAGGCCGTGCGCGACGCCGGACGGATCGGCGAGGTCTCCACGGTGGGCCTCGGCACGCCCCAGGCGATGCTGCCCTACCTCGAGGACGGGTCGTCCTCGGCGGCGATCCTCTGGGACGTCGAGGCGCTCGGGTACCTCACCGCCTACGCCGGCACGCAGCTGGCCGCCGGCGAGGGCTTCGACGACCTGTCGGCCGTGACGGACACCTACCCCGACGTCACCTACGACGACGCGACGAAGACGCTGCTCCTCGGCCCGCCCCTGCGCATCACGGCCGACAACGCCGGCGACTACGACTACTGACACGGGCGACCGCAGCACCCGGCAGCACTACCGACCGCCCCGGGGCGACCGGGGCGACGACGCACGAGGGAGCGACGTGGAGGACGCGCACGTCCCGCAGGGGCAGGAGCCGTACCGGCTCGAGATGACCGGCATCTCCAAGAGCTTCGGGGCCGTGCGCGCCGTCCGCTCCGGGGAGCTGCGGGTGCGGGCGGGCACCGTCCACGCCCTCGTGGGCGAGAACGGCGCCGGCAAGTCCACGATGATCAAGATCCTGGCCGGCGCGGAGCAGCCCGACACCGGGGAGGTCCGCGTCGACGGCCGGCGTGCGGCCGTCGGCAGCACGGCCGGCGCCATCGACCTCGGCGTCGCGACGGTCTACCAGGAGCCGCAGCTCTTCCCGGACCTCACGGTGGCGGAGAACGTCTTCCTCGGCCGCGAGCTCCGGCGTCGCGGGCGGGTCGACTGGGCCGCGCAGAACGCCCGCGTCGTCGAGCTGCTCGAGCTCATCGGCCTGCCGGCGTCGTACGCCACCTCGCCGGTCCGCGAGCTGTCCATCGCGGAGCGGCAGCAGGTCTCGATCGCCAAGGCGCTCGGCGGGGAGGCGCGCATCCTCGTCCTCGACGAGCCGTCGGCCATCCTCACCGACGCCGAGATCGAGGTGCTGTTCACCGTGGTGCGCCGGCTCGTCGCGACCGGCGTCTCCGTCGTCTACATCAGCCACCGGCTCGACGAGCTCTTCACCATCGCCTCCGAGGTGACGGTGATGCGGGACGGCGAGACCGTGGGCAGCTACGCCATCGAGGACCTCACCGTCCGGCGGCTCGTCGAGCTCATGGTCGGCGGCGTCCCCGTCGAGGCGACGGGGCGCTCGGACGTGCCGGACGCCCCGCCGCTGCTGCGGCTCGAGGGGCTGTCGGCGGGCGAGCGGCTGACCGACCTCGACCTGGCCGTGCGCCCGGGGGAGGTCCTCACCCTCTACGGCCTCGTGGGGTGCGGTGCGGCGGAGGTGGCGGAGGTCGTCTACGGCGTCCGCCGCCCCACCGCCGGTCGCGTCCTCGTCGACGGCGAGCCGGTGCAGCCGCGCTCGCCCCGCCACGCGCGCGCCCTCGGCATCGGCCTCGTGCCGCCCGACCGCAAGCTCCAGGGCTCGTTCTCCTTCCAGTCCATCGCCTTCAACATCGCCGCGGGCAACCTCCCGCTGCTGTCCCGCGCGGGCGTCTGGGTGGACCGGGCGCGCGAGCGCCGGGTCGCCCGGGAGGCCATCGACCGGCTCTCCGTCAAGACGCCGGACGAGCGGACGGCCATCTCGGCGATGTCGGGCGGCAACGCGCAGAAGGTCGTCCTGGCCCGTCAGCTCGTCGAGCGGCCCCGCGTCCTCGTGCTCGCCGAGCCGACGCAGGGCGTCGACGTGGGGGCCAAGGAGGAGATCCACCGCATCGTCCGCGGCATCGCCGAGGAGGGATCAGCCGTGCTCGTCGTCACGACCGACCTCGGCGAGGCGATCCGCCTGTCGGACCGCCTCGTCGTCCTGCGGGCCGGACGCGCCGTGGCCGACTTCGGCCCCGGGGCGTCGCAGGCCGACGTCCTCGCCGCCGCGGCCGGCGAGACCGCGGGGGCGGCGGCGTGAGCGCCGCCGCGCCCGCGCCGCCCCGCGGGTCGACGCCTCGCCGCGCCGCCGGAGGGGGGCGGGTGCTGCCCTTCCCCGTGACCGGCCAGGAGCTCGTGCTCGTCGGCGTCATCGCCGTCCTGTGGGTGGTGCTCGGCCTCGCGACGCCCGCGTTCCTGTCGAGCGGCTCAATCGTGCCGCTGCTCGTGGCCACGGCGCCCATCGCCCTCATCGGGATCGGCGTCACCGTCGTCATCATCTCGGGCGGCATCGACGTGTCCGTGGGCTCGATCGTCCTCGTGTGCGCGGCGGTCGCCGCCACGGCCATGACGGCGTCCGGCCTGCCCCTCGTGCCGGTGCTCCTGCTGTCCGTCGCCGTCGGCGGCCTCCTCGGGCTCGTCAACGGCGTGCTCGTGGCCTACGGCCGCGTCCACGCGATCATCATCACGTTCGGGACGCTCAACATCTTCCGCTTCGTGGGCCTGCAGGTCTTCGGCGGGAGCACGATCGACGGCATCCCGCCCGTGCTGGCCGTCTTCGGCCGCGGCGAGGCCGGGCGGACCCTCGGGGTGCCGCACAGCTTCCTGCTCGTGGCCGTCGTGGCCGCGCTCGCGTGGGTGGCGCTGCGGCACACCGCCGGTGGCCGGCACTACTACGCCATCGGGGGCGACGCGCAGGCCGCGCGGCTCGCGGGCATCGCGGTGCGCCCGCGGGTGCTCCTCGCCTACGTGCTCACGGGGCTGCTCACCGGCCTGGCGGCCTGCTTCGTCATCGCCCAGGGCACCTCGACCCTCGCCCCCAACGTCGGCCTCGGGCTCGAGCTCTCCGCCATCGCGGCCGTCGTCATCGGCGGCACGTCCATCACGGGCGGACGCGGCTCCGTCCTCGGCACGGTCCTCGGCGCCCTGCTCGTCCAGACGGTGGCGTCGGGCATCATCCAGCTCGGCTGGCCCTCGCAGCTGTCGAGCCTGTTCATCGGCGTCTTCATCATCGTGGCGGTCGGGTCGACCTGCTGCGCCAGCGCCGCAGGAGGTCCGCGTGAGCACGTCCACCCAGCACGGGGAGAGCAGGGCGCCGGCGCCCGAGCGGCCCGAGGGGCGGGGCCCCTCGCGCGGCGGCGGCCTCGCGCGCATGGGGTCGACCGTCCTGCGCGCCGTGCTCACCCAGCGCGTGCTCCTCCTCGTCGTGCTCCTGGTCGTCGTCGTGGGGTTCTTCCTCAACCTGAGCGCCCGCAACTACCTGGCAGCGCCCTTCGACGGCCGCTACCTGGGCCTCGCGCTCATCAACCTGCCGCCGCTGGTGATGCTGGCGCTCGCGGAGCTGCTCGTCATCACCTCCGGCCGCGGCGGCATCGACCTGTCGGTCGGCGCGATCGTGTCGCTGACCGGCATGGTCTTCGGCCTCGCCCACGGCCAGTGGGGCTGGCCGCTCGTGCCCGCCGTGCTGCTCGCCGCGGCCTTCGGCGCCCTGTGCGGCGCGGTCAACGGCGGCCTGGTGGCCTACCTGGGCTTCCCACCGCTCATCACGACGCTCGCGACGTACTACGCCTTCTCGTCGCTCGCCATCGTCATCACCAGCCAGCAGCCCATCAGCACCGCCCCGATCCAGGACCTCTACGTCCTCGCGCGCGCCGTGCCGGTGGTCGGCGACGTCGCCCTGCCGCTGAGCCTGCTCGTGTTCCTCCTGCCCACGGTCGTCGTCGTCTGGCTCCTGCTGGCGCGGACCGCCTGGGGGCGGCGGGTGTACGCCATCGGCACGAACGACGTCGCGGCCGAGTGGTCCGGCATCGACGTCCGGCGCACGCGCTTCCTGGCCTTCACGGCGGCCGGGCTCATCTCGGGCCTCGTCGCGGTCGTGACCACCGCGCAGTTCGCCTCGGCGCGCCCCGACGCCGGCACCGCAGGCAACGGCCTGGCGCTGCCCGCCATCACCATCGCCGTGCTCGGCGGCGTCGCCATCACGGGCGGCATCGGGAGGGTCTCGGGCGTCGTCCTGGCCGCGCTGCTCGTGGTCTGGCTGAACGCGGGCATCCTGCTCGCGGTGGCGGGCAACACCGGCACCCAGCTGCAGCTCCTGGCCCTCGGCGCCGTGCTCGTGGCGGCGGCGCTCCTCAACGGCCTCGCCGTGCGACGGTACGGAGCGGTGACCTAGCGGTGCGCCCTCCGACGGCGGCCCCGGGTGCCGCAGCGACCCCGACGACGACGGGGACGACGACGCAGGGGACGACGACCGACGACGGGAGGTCCGCGTGCGGATCGCGGTGATGGCCACGTGCCTGGGCGACGCGGTGGCGCCCCAGGCGGTGCGCGCGACGGTGGAGCTGCTCGAGAGGCTCGGGCACGACGTCGTCTTCCCGCCCGGGCAGACCTGCTGCGGGCAGATGCACGTCAACACGGGCTACCTGCGCGAGGCGCTGCCCGTCGTCCGGCACGCGACCGAGGTCTTCGGGCCGGTCGCGGACGGGGAGTGGGACGCCGTCGTCGCGCCCTCGGGCAGCTGCACCGGCTGCGTCCGCCACCAGCACGCCATGGTGGCCCGCCGCGGCGGCGACGAGGCGCTCGCGGTGCGCGCGGAGGCCGTCGCCGCCCGCACGTACGAGCTGTCCGAGCTGCTCGTCGACGTCCTCGGCGTCACGGACGTCGGGGCCTACTACCCGCACCGCGTGACCTACCACCCCACCTGCCACTCGCTGCGGATGCTCCGGGTCGGCGACAAGCCGCTCCAGCTGCTGCGGGCGGTGCGCGGGCTCGAGCTCGTCGAGCTCCCCGACGCCGAGGTCTGCTGCGGCTTCGGCGGCACCTTCGCGCTGAAGAACGCGGACACCTCGACGGCCATGCTCGCCGACAAGATGAGCGCGGTGCTGTCCACCGGCGCCGAGGTCTGCAGCGCGGGCGACTCCTCCTGCCTGCTCCACATCGGCGGGGGCCTCGGCCGGCTGCGGACCGGGGTCCGGACCGTCCACCTCGCGGAGGTCCTCGCGAGCACGGAGGCGACGCAGACGCCGTCGGCGCGCTCCCTCGCCGCCGGGGTCGCCGCGGGCGTCCCGCGGACGGAGACGGGCGAGGACCCCGCGACCGACCCGCTCGAGGAGGACCCGGTATGAGCACCACCGACCTGCCGACGCCGACCGTGCGCCCCGCGCACGCCCCCGCCGGGGTCGGCCACCTGCGCGGGACGCGCCCGTTCCCCGCGGAGGCGCGGGACGCGCTCCAGGACACCCAGCTGCGTCGCAACATGGGCAAGGCGACGGGCGTCATCCGCGCCAAGCGCGCCGCCGTGGTCGACGAGGTGCCGGACTGGGAGGCGCTGCGGCGCAGCGGGTCCGCCGTCAAGGCCGACGTCATGGCGCGCCTGCCCGAGCTGCTCGAGCAGCTCGAGGCGGCCGTGACCGCGCGCGGCGGCGTCGTCCACTGGGCCCGGGACGCCGCGGAGGCGAACGCGATCGTGCTCGACCTCGTGCGCGCCACGGGCGCCGACGAGGTCGTCAAGGTCAAGTCGATGGCGACGCAGGAGACGGGGCTCAACGAGGCCCTCGAGGCCGGCGGCGTCGCGGCGTGGGAGACCGACCTCGCCGAGCTCATCGTCCAGCTCGGCGACGACCGGCCCAGCCACATCCTCGTGCCCGCCATCCACCGCAACCGCAGCGAGATCCGCGAGATCTTCCTGCACGAGATGCCGGACGTGGACCCCGACCTCACCGACGAGCCGCGCCGGCTGGCCATGGCGGCACGGGCCCACCTGCGCCGGAAGTTCCTCTCCGCGAAGGTCGCCGTCAGCGGGGCGAACTTCGCCGTCGCCGACACCGGCACGCTGTCGGTCGTCGAGTCCGAGGGCAACGGGCGCATGTGCCTCACGCTGCCGGAGACCCTCATCACGCTCATGGGCGTGGAGAAGGTCGTGCCGACGTGGTCGGACCTCGAGGTCTTCCTCCAGCTGCTGCCCCGCAGCTCCACGGGGGAGCGGATGAACCCCTACACGTCGACCTGGACGGGGGTCACCCCGGGCGACGGGCCGCAGCAGTTCCACCTCGTGCTCATGGACAACGGCCGCAGCGGCGTCCTCGCCGACCCCGAGGGCCGTGAGGCGCTGCACTGCATCCGCTGCTCGGCGTGCCTCAACGTCTGCCCGGTGTACGAGCGCGCCGGCGGGCACGCCTACGGGTCGGTCTACCCCGGGCCCATCGGGGCCGTGCTGTCGCCGCTGCTCACGGGCATCACGGGCGAGGACGACGTCAACGCCTCGCTCCCGTACGCCTCGTCGCTCTGCGGCGCGTGCTTCGACGCCTGCCCGGTCCGCATCGACATCCCCAACCTCCTCGTGCAGCAGCGCGCGGCGTCCGTCGAGAGCCACCACCGGCCCACGGGCCAGGACGTCGCCATGCGCGCCGCCCGGGTCGCGATGACGTCCGCCGGCCGCTTCCGCGCCGCGGAGAAGGGCCTGGGCCTCGGCCGGTTCCTCGGCGGCCGCAGCGGGCGCATCACCGCGCTGCCCTGGCCGGCCTCGCGGTGGACGGCGAGCCGCGACGTCCACGTGCCGCCCGCCGAGACCGCGCGCGACTGGTTCGCCCGCACGCGCCCGGGGCGGGAGCGGTGAGCGCCCCGGCGGGGGCGCGGGGGAGCGCCCGCGAGGAGGTGCTCGCC